>CAYWTT010000080.1:0-10880 GCA_964461245.1 uncultured Prolixibacteraceae bacterium
TATGAACCCATTCCTACCGGTTTCGGAACCTGATATTTTCCCAAAACATGGTTCTCAGTCGTTACAAAGTCCCCGATCATCCGGCGCGCTTCGCGAATGTATAATTGGTAGGGCCAATTGCCATTGTCGGTAAATTCATCTTTGGCCAATCCCCAGTTTTGCATTTTCTCCCTGATTTCTGCCGGCACCCGCTGGTCATTCCCCACAAAATACAACAATCCTTTCTGATAATCCTGATGTTCCCTGACCATCTCTTTTCTGCGTTCATAAGAGGCTTCCGGGTAATCATAATTCATCCCGATGAAATCACTGCTGAACGGACCATGGTTGTTTGTGTCGGTTTTCCGGTTGGGGATCCTATCAAATTTGATGAACCATTCCCTCCATCCGGAATCAAATACACGGGCCAGTAATTCATATTTCAACGGATCGTAATGATCTGGTTTCGGGAAAGGAACCCGGTTGTCAGGGTGGTCACTCAAGCACATCCGGAAACAATATGCCTGAATCTTTTGATCACCGGTGCAATCGGCAGCGATAGGTCCGGGCGAAATTCCATACAGCAAACCGCTTGTTTTATCGCCCGGGAATTTATATGGATCGATTTCAGTTTTGAAAAGATGGCTGTGGTGTTTAGCCTGGGATTGAACCCCATTCCATCTTTCATTGTAAACCGAGCATGCTTCACGGCCAACATGGTATGAAACTCCGGCAGAGGCCATTAAATCACCTTCATACGTGGCATCAATGAACATTTTTCCTGAGAAAGTTTTTCCCGAAAGAGTGGTTACCGAAACAATTCTCCCGTTTCTCTTTTTTACACCGTTCATACGGTCAAGCCATTCATCACGATAAACCGTTAATTTATTTTCAATGATAAAATCTTCGAATACTTTTTCGGCTATATGGGGCTCAAAGGTCCACATAGTCGGGGCTTCACCATTACTTGCCACTTTTTCAATACCGGGATACTTTTGCCACTTCCAGGCAGCCGGATCGCTATATGCCAGCCAGATCCGGTGGTAAAATTCACGGGAAAGGCCGCCAATAGCAGCTTTGTTGCCCATGTCGGTATACCCCAGTCCGCTGGAAGAAAGGCCCCCCAAATGTATATCCGGAGAAACAACAACCACTGTTTTCCCCGACTGTACTGTTTCAACTGCAGCAATAATGGCAGCTGAAGTACCACCATAGATGATTACATCGGCTTTTATGGCATTTGCCCTTTGATTACCCCGGGAATAATATGTAAAAGAAATTAGAATGGATAGAATAAAAACAGACTTGAGAATATTCTTCATCATGAAAATTTTAGGATTTAGGATTAGGAACAATCTATCAGGACCTCCCGGTTAATAAAACCGGATTATTTCGCTTCCAGACATTTGATGATTTCAGGTGCGATAATTTTTCTTCCACCCTCCCCATTCGGATGAAGCCCGTCAATTACGTATTTAAGAAAGGCTGATTCGCCCTGATCCAGTATCTTTTGCCAGTTGGGATAATGGTCGATCAGTAACAGCTTCTCTTTTTTAGCCATCTTCCGATACACATTGTAAATTTCGATCAGATTGGGACGGGTAGCTGCTGATTTTCCAATTGCCATATTCATTACCTGAAGGATGATCTCGCACGATGGATTGGCCAAACGGATGCGGTCGATCATATATTTGAGGTTCAAACGGACCAACTCAGGCGACATATTGTACCGATCTACAGCATCGTTAATTCCAAATTCCATGATTACCACATCCGGCTTTTTTGCAATTACATTATTTTCCAAATGTTGGACGCCCCATGTTGACCATTTTCCCCCTTCTCCTGCCAGGCAGAATGTTAAATGGTTTCCGTATTTCTCATTCATGTATCGGGCAACTTCTCCCATCCACGATTCGCCATGTCCCCCACTTGATAAGCTGGTTCCATATACAACCACGAATTGGTCTTTTCCAGCAGCGAGATTTTTTACTAAACGGGACTGAGCAAAGGCCGGTGAAACGCCAATCATCAGGATAAAAAACAAAAAGTATCTCATCAGTTTATGATTTAAGTCAAAATAAATAAAACAACCAGACAATTACTCGAGACTTTTAATTCTCAGGTTTCTGAAGAACAATGGTTTACCATGTCCCAGAAAACCAATATGCCCTGATTTATTAAGCAGCCCGGGATGTTTTAAATGGTCTGCTGTTTCCGTGCCATTTTTACTGGCTTCGGCAATATCCCCATCGAGGATCACTTCCCCGTTCAGTATCACTTTAATCCGGGTCCCGACTGCCTGTACTTCCTGGTAGTTCCATTCGCCAACGGGTTTCAGGAAGCCCCGTTTAGCAGGAATCACCCCATAAACTGAACCATGATACTGATAGGGTTGAAGCCGATCTTTATAGATTCCGGCTTCATTGTCCAAAATTTGCAATTCCATTCCCACATAAGCAGCATTCCCATGTATGGGGGTTCGTATTCCCAGTCCGTTATTGGCCCCGGGTGTCAATTTAAATTCAAACCGCAAAATAAAATCACCAAATTCTTTTTCCGTATAGGTATTCACATTCATCGAATTTTCTCCGGCCGGTTTATATACAATCATTCCGTCCTGTGCAAAATAATCGGTTGTATTTCCAACCCAGCCTTTCATATTCAATCCATTAAAAAGAGGGACAAAACCTTCTTTTTCTTCCTCCTTACTTACCTGATAGGGTTGAGGCCGTTGTATTTCCCTGACATATAGGTCCCTGTACGCGACTTTACTCCCATGTGCCTGTAATTCAATTTGTCCTGCCGGAAAAATCGGCTGAGTCCTATCCCAGTAATTCTCCATGATAATATTATCCACAACTACCTGTCCGTTGAGATAGACTGTAACCCTGTCATTAATCATTTTTATATAAAAAGAATTCCACTCTCCAACGGCATTGTCTGCAACAACCAGTGGTTTGCTAAGATTCTTCTGGTTGTTATACAACCCTCCTGAACCAACTTGTGCTCCCACACTCACACGCGACGTGTCCCAGATTTGCACCTGAGGTGTACCACGCAGATAAATCCCGGCATCCGGTTCCTCTCCGGGATAAAGCTTCCAATCCACGCACATTTCAAAATCCTCATAATTTTTCACACTGCACAGGTTATTGCCCTTTCCGCTAAAAACAAGCATATCCTTTTCAACGGTCCAATTTTCTTTTGCTTCTTTATCCGCAGCGACTTGAGCTTCGGCAAGCGCTTTTTCACTCATCGAAGCCCGTGAAAGCGGATTGCCAACCAACCCTTTCCACCCGGCAAGGTCTTTACCGTTAAACATCGGCACGAACCCTTCTCCCTTTGGCAACGAAGCAAGGTGCTTCAATAGCGCCTGTTTTTGATAATTTGCCTCATCATCTTTATTTAATGAAATAGCTTTTTCTACAATTTCTTCAACCATCGTCCCATACAATAAAGGATTCGCCAGAACAATGGCAATTACAGATTGTACGGCCGTTTGTTGCAAATCACTGTGATCGAGGTATTTCGATGAAAAAATCAAAGCAGGCAAGGTACTGTTCCTGGAGATTCCCTGCAATATTTGCTTTTGCTGATTGACTGAAGCAGCAAGTTCCATCGCATTTCGGAACATAAGTACTTTCTGCTCTGCTGTATTTCCTGATTTATTAATCCCTGCAATATAACTTCCCAACGCCACATCATGAAACTTTCCTGAAGAATTGCTCCTGCTAATCCGGCAAAGTGCTTCAAGCGCAGTAAAATCGCTCCAGATGGAAAGCGCTTTCAGTGCTGCTTCTTTTTGCACAGAACAGTTGGATTTAAACTCTTTCTCAACAACGTTTAATGCTTCGGTACCACCGATTTTTGCAAGAACATTATAATAGCGGGCTTTTTTGCCTCCGGCTTTTTCCATCATCGATACCACAGAAGGAACTTGTGCTGATTGATTCCCTGAATCATGGACAGCAGCGAACAAAGCATCCTGTAATGCGTAGATTTCCTTCTCATCAGAAGCCTTGTTTAAAAGAGCGGCTATTTTCTCTTCATCTCCTCTTTGTACCACAAACGGAAGCGCTTTTACCGCAGCCAGCTTTACCTGTAAATCGGAACTTTCAGCTTCATGAATAATCAAATCCCCGAAACGGACAGCCTGTCGTTTCGCAATAATCTCGATCATGGCACAACGAGCCATCCCCGATAGTTGTGGAATATAAGCAGCCGCAGCATCTGCCACACCATCCTGATCCAAACTCAACAGTGCATTCCTGGCAGCAATAATAATTTCTTCAGGTCCTGATTTTACCATATTAAAAACCGGGGTAATCGCTTTTACCTGTCCTGTTTTTGCAACAGCCTTAATTGCAGCTAGTTTTACTTGCACATTATCCGATTTCAACATTTTAAGCAGCACCGGAAATGCCGATATGTCATTCTGACTTGCAAGCATACGGATCAATTCAACTTTTAACTCGTCGTTCTTGGTAGACTTTACTATTTTTTGAACCTGTTTCGAAACCTTGTCCGAATACAGGGTTTCCACCAACGATTGTGCTGCCACCCTGTAACTTTTATCATCAGACTTCAGGGCGTTTATCAGTTCAGGGATGGCCTTTTCACCGGCATATTCTGCCAGTAATTGTAAGGCTGCACTTTTGGTATAGAAAGGGATCTCCTTGTTCTTAAGCATATTCATGCATGCATCAGCGACGAAAGCACTGTAGCCATTTTGTGCCACCCGTTTTAGGAAAAGCAGATAGGACCCCACAGCATCGGATGGTTCATAGGAGTATTTACTTTTTTCGGCTTCCGAAACCAGTAAAGATGCAGACGGCAAATCACCCATTTCGGCAACTGCCCGTAAAGTGACTTTTTTTAAATTCTGATCCGATGTGGAGGCCATCATCCTGAGTTTATCAGCAAATGACAAATGCCGTATTTCTCCAAGGGCATGGATCAATATCACCTGTTGATCGGTATTTGCTTTTGACAGAGCTTCGGAAATTGCCTTTAAAGACAGTTCGGAGTTTATCCGGACCAGGACACGAGCTGCAGGATCACAAAGCCGGCTATTTGAAAGATAATTACATACTGCCGTCACAGCTTCGTCACTTGCCACATACTGCAACTCCTGCAACAAAAAATCTTTCACTTCATCGTCTTTTGCATCACCAATGGCTTTACATATGGCAAGTGAATAATTTTTCATCTGATCGGCATTTTCCCCTTTGGCCACATATTTAATCAAGCCACTGATTGCATATCGAAAAGCAACGTCGTCCCCTTTTCCCGGTGGAATCAGTTTTTCAGCAATGGCAGCAAAAGCTTTTCCACCCAGTGAAACCAATTCAGCCATCACCCGGTCCTGGTCAGCAGAACTTTGAGAGGGCAATTTCATCAGAAGATCAGCAATTTTTGTTTCTGTGGTCCGCTGGTCATTCAGAACCGGTTGTGCAAACAAGTTGGTTGAAAAGACCACAGCGAACAAGAATGATATGATTGTTTTTTTCATAACTAATCAATTTTATAAGGATAATCAAATATTCCAGGGTGCCCTCATGGGTTGGTTTATCAACAGATTAGCGGCGTGATCGCCGACAAATTCAAGTTTTACCGGGTCGAACTCCAAAGAACGGCCAAGCCTGACTGCAATAATGGCCATGTTTACCAAAGTACAGGAACGAAAACCGTTTTCTTCATTCAAAGCAAACTTTTGCCGGGTCCTGACAGACTCTGAAAAATCGGTTATCTGGGGTTCAGGATCAGGAAAGGCAGCCAGTTTCTTTTCCAGATCGGGAATATCGGAATGAAAGCCCGGGAACAATTTCCCTTTCGGCCCTTCAAGGTAAGGAATATTCTGATCTTTATTTTCTCCGTCAAGAATGATTTTACAGCCATCCTCATATGTTAATTCAATACGCTTCCAGGTACCGGCAGCATCGGGATGCTGCTGCGGTGCATCGACATCAACCCGCACAGGGCTGGTATTGTCTTTTCCCAGGAAATACTGGATCGGATCGAGATAATGTTGCCCCATGTCGCCCAAACCACCACCATCGTAATCCCAATAACCCCGGAATGTTCCGTGGACCCTGTGTGGATTATAGGGTTTAAATGGCGCCGGGCCCAGCCACATATTATAATCCAGTTCAGCGGGAACCGGCTGAATGTCAAGTGAAGTTTTCCCCACCCAGAAAAACTTCCAGTTAAAACCGGTCGCCGCATTGACCGTGACTTTCAACGGCCAACCCAACAAACCGCTTTGCACCAGCTTTTTGATGGGTTCAACCGTTGTTCCCATTCCGTAAAAGGTATCGGTAAAACGGAACCAGGTGTTCAACCGGAATACCCTTCCATACCGGGCAATGGCTTCTTTTACTCGTTGTCCTTCTCCTATCGTCCGGGTCATGGGTTTTTCGCACCAAACATCTTTGCCTGCTTTTGCCGCATCGACACTCATAATCCCGTGCCAGTGCGGCGGAGTTGCAATATGGACAATATCAATTCCGGGATCAAGCAATAATTCCCGGTAATCATGATAGGCTTTTATGCCTTCAGGATATTTGACCAGTGACGATTTCAGGTGGTTGGCATCGACGTCACAAATGGCTACTAAACGAGCTCCCTGATAGGCCATATGCCTTTGACCCATGCCTCCTACCCCGATGACTGCTTTGGTGAGCTGATCACTTGGCGCAAGATTTTTATTACCCCCCATCACGTGAGACGGAATGATCGAGAATATGCCGCACGCCGCAAGTCCGCCTTTAATAAACTCTTTTCTGTTCATAACTGTCATTTTATAATTTCATTGCATCTCCCGTAAGTGGGGAAGATCCCAATTCACTAAATCTTATCTTTCCTTTTAATGTGGACTATTACTTTTTATATTTTCTTTAATGAGCTGCTCCTATCAAAAAGTACTACAGCAGTGCAATACAAGACCTTTTTGCTGAGATTTAAACCAGCAAAGACATCCATAAAATATCCGGAAATATTAAAACAGGATCAGGTTAGCCATCCTCATGGTTACCTTATCTTAATCAGAAACAAGTAACCCGGAATGGATAAAATCCCTGTTCTCTTTGATCAATCTTCCATCAGAACGGTTTCCTGAATAGAATATTCATTCCCATGGATCAGCAAGGGAACGGTCCGGCATCACAAAAGGAAACCCGACCGTCCCCTTTCTGATTTGTTTGGCTAAGGTATTGTTACTGTTTTGCTTGAAGCATAAAATACATCAATGGCATTCGGTTCCGGGTAGAACATGGTCCGATAGGATACCGGCTTTGTTTTATCCACATTCAGAAGTTTCACCGGTGTTGTTACATCAGCATCTTCCAGCACCAATATTTTATCCATCCCCTCTTTATCGGTGTACGAAATTTCTATCCCGATTTCCTTATCATTGATCGGACCTGAAAAAGTCAGCGACAACGAAGCATCGGAAGCCTGATACGCAGACGATTTCAGTACCCGGTTGACAAGAGTCGACCGGAAACGGTCACCATAAATATTGACAATTTTCTCAAACGGGATAGAGAAATGGCCCTTCTTATCCCGGGTGATAATTTTCAGGGTATAATTCCCTTCACTGATTGTTTTTGTACTCAATATTCCCCCGATATAAACCTCAAAAGAATCGACGGAAGAAGTGTGGTTTATGTCGACAAATAAGGAGTCGTTGTTTGGGTACCAATAAAAACCCACCGCTTTGGCACGCGGATCTGATGCCCAAAACCGGAGTTTGATCCGTCCATCACCGGCAAAAGTTTTCAGAGAATCAATTTTACCAATATAGATCCGTTCTCCTCCGGCCAAATATTCGTCGTGCATATCGTTCATGTCGGAACAACTGTACATCGCTAACACAAAACTCACCATTAAGAATATATATGAAACTCTCTTTTTCATAACCATAGCATTTTTTTATTTTTCAATCTGTCCCCAGAAAGTCAATTCATTGATATGAAGGTTGGAAGAACCGCTCCATGTACTGATCAGTTTAAAGCGGAGATAGCGGACAGCAGGGGCATCCAACGGAAATTCAAATTCTTCCCCTTCTTTCGCATAGGCAATGTCTTCTGTGGTCAGAGCAGTTCCTGCAGCCAATCCTGAAGGACGCTTTGATTCTCCACTCATGAGCTTGACCCATGCCGGATTATTTTGCCAGTTCAAATCCTCAGCATTCGCAGCAACAGTTGCATCGTTAGTTCCATACCATTCAAACAAACGTGGATTATGAAGGGCAAAAAGATAGTTTACCCTTTGCCACAACCGGAAACGAGACAACTTGGCTTTTACACCCATGTCGAAGGTAAAGATAGGCAGTATGATTTCTCCCACCTGGCCGGCTGCACTCAACTTCAAATAGTACAGGTTGTTGTCAACATTCGTGATGCCGTCCCACATTTTACCCGGCAAACCACCCCCGTAAGCTTCAACCGCAAATCGCGAGGACAGCTTCATGCCGACAAATCCCGATTTTGGAATTTCCTCTTCAAAATAAGGCTTCAGATTTACTACGAGTGTATCAGTATAGTTATCGTAAGTGTCGCGCACAAAAATGCCAAAAGTGGCTTTTGTGGAATCTAATCCACGGACTGATTTCTGGACCAAGGCTTCTGATGAATAGAAATTGTCTATATAGTTGAATTCACCGGTTGTCTCGTTTTTTTTCAGGACACTCATAACGATATCCTCCTTATAAAAATTTGGCCAGGTAAGTCTGAATCCGCCAAAGGCTTCCTGTACTTTCAGACTATCCAGGATACCATAAATAGGTGAATCAAGAGGTTCGATCTCTACACTGACCGGTCGGGATTCGTTTTGGCTCCGGTCAACAGAGACCAACTGTATGGTTTGTTTTTTTGATTTTCCAAAACCTTTCACAAGCATTGAATTACTAAACACAGAGGTTTTGGTTATGCCGCTTTTCCCACTTGAAAGATTGTATAATGCCTGCACATACAACAAGTCTTCCTCATCCGGCAACTGGTATGAAATCTTTACCCGCCCCGGAAGATTATTGACGACTACCTGGGTGACTGGTTGAGGGGCAACACCATCGGTAGGATATTGCCCGATCATTTCTTCTTTGCAACAATTGAGCAAAGCAAGTGCCATAGACAGATAAAAATATAATTGAAATTTTTTCATCTTTCACTTTTTTATACTGAAATCAAATTATTTTAATTTTCCCAGAATGGATTTTGCACCAGGTTCGGATTTACCCGTAAAGATTGCTGTCTCAAGGGCCACAGGAATTCTTTCGTTGTAAACTGGAGCAATTCAAGAGTCACCACATTATAGTAATCTATTGCCGTGGTTCCTTCCACGTTCCATCCTTTTACAGGGGCATTCAACACCTGGTCAGCAATTTTCCACCGGCGCAAGTCCCAGAACCTTTTCCCTTCAAATGCCAGCTCGATCATCCGCTCCCGATGGATTATTTCCCGCAGCCCCTCCTTGTTTTGTGGTTTATCCGGATATTTCGAATATGTGGCCCAGCTTTCGACCACACCTTTCAATCCAGCACGCTCCCTGACCAAATCGAGATAATGATATACTTCTGCATCCGGGCCTGAAAATTCATTCCGGGCTTCGGCATATAATAAATAAAGGTCGGCAAGTCTTATCACAGGAAACGCCATGCGGACGTAGGTAGTACCGCTGGTTGTGGCAGAAACTGATTCGAAATGAGAATATTTTTTTGCAAAATATCCGGTTGCAGAATACCTCATTGACGACGTTTTTCCTGATGTTTTCCCGCACTTGGCATCAAGTATCCAGGATGTCTCAGTGGCTGTTCCATTCCCGATATCCTTGTACCTGCCATTCCCGAACCAGACTCCCCCGTCGAAACCAAGGTTGGCATAAAAACGGGGTTCCCTCTTCTGGTTCAGGTTGGCAGTTTCCCAACCGTTCGAAATATAGTAAATCTGGTTTTTAGCAGCAGAAGTTGAATATCTTCCCTCATAATTATAAGTAATATCCTCATCGATTGGCACCCCATTTTCGGAATAAAACAATTCAGCAGCCATCATGGTGGGAGATAAGATAGGCTGACGTGCGGACGACTGGACATCATTCAGCGTGAAATAAGGCATCGAAATAGTCTGCAGGTTTGCAGTAGTATTTTTCGGCATTCCCCAGATCACTTCCTCGTTCCACCTCTGTCCGAATGCATTTCGTAACGACATAATACGCCTGGTTTCCTCGCTCAAGGTATACCGGGTATCGTTAAACACATACAAATGATGGTTCGCCTGCAAAGCAGTATCAATAGCATTTTTACAAGCCTGCATGGCCACTTTCCATTTGTCTTCTTTATATACTGAATTAAACAGTTTAACGCCTCTTGAATCAATAACATCAGAATAACTGGCATTCCCGTTAAAAAGGGGACTTGCTGCGGTCACCAATACTTCGGCTTTGACCGCTAATGCTATTGGCTGGGTAATATGGCCTAAATCGATGGTGACATTACTTATTTCCAGTGGCAGATCAGGAACTGCCTCATTTATCAGTTGCACAATGTAATCGACGCAATCATCCACAGGTTCACGAAAAACCCGGACTTCATCAATGCTTGAAGAAACCGGCAAATTTTCACGGATAATAGGGATCGGGCCGTACATGCGCATCAGATAATAATGATAATAGGCTTTCAGAAATTTCACTTCAGCAATCCAGCGAACACGTTCCGATTCTTCCAGATCGTTCCCTACCTTGTCAATATTTTCAAGAAAAATATTACAATCCCGGATGCCTACATATAAGTTTTTGCCACTATATCCCCCGTCCCAGAAATTCATCAAAGGATTGGTCACATTCTGCAAGCTTCTTTTGATATGGTACGCATAAAAATTACCGGTATAAGCGCTGTAATATGAGTC
>CAYWTT010000081.1:0-10805 GCA_964461245.1 uncultured Prolixibacteraceae bacterium
CTTTTTAAATCCCCTTCGGATTATAAAGAAAGCCTTCCCGACAAAGAGTCAACGGAAGCAGGATTCGGAGAGGGCAAAAACACCTTCCCGCACAAGATGGATGAACTGGTTAAAAAGGCCGGCGACTATTCACCTCTGAAATCCACCCCTTTTGCCAATTCCATTCTGAAATCGTTCGTGATTGACCTGATGAAAAATGAACCGATCGGCACCGATGAGGTCCCCGATCTGGTAAACCTCTTTTTTTCATCCATGGATGAAGAACAGGAGGGATTCGGACCGGCATCAATGGAAATGGAAGACCTGTATCTCCGTATGGACCAGGAAATTGCAGATATCATCACCTTTGCGGAAGAGAAGTACGGTAAGGATAATGTGCTCCTGTTTCTGACTGCCAATACTTCGGCTTCATATCCTGTAAAATACTTGAAAGAGAAACTCAGGATTCCTGCAGGAACCTTTTCTTCAGAAAATGCCTATGCCTTGCTGAATTCCTATCTGAACATCACTTTCGGAGATCTGAGATGGATTGAATACTTCAACGGTTACCAGATTTATCTGAATCATAAACTGATAGAACTGAACAAAGTGGCATTGAAGGAAATCAGAAGAAAAACTGCAGATTTTCTGATGCAGTTCGAGGGGATACGCATGGCAGTCACAGCCGACCAGGTTGAGGAGGGAGAGATCACCTCCGAATTGTCGCTGGGCATTCCACAATCTTACGTTCCATACCGTTCAGGCGATGTATTCTATGTGCTCCGGGAAGGATGGCAGCCAGTTTCCAGATTCAGCAGGGAAAATTACACGGGGCAGCCTTTCCTCCCGCTTGTTTTCTACGGTGCAGGAACAAAGCAAAGGGTAGTCACCACACCCTGTGAAGCCACCGATTTTGCACCCACCCTCTCTGAAATACTCAAAATCCCCAAGCCTCCCGGAAGCCTGGGAACGGTATTGGAGGGATTCTGATAATTAACGAAGGTTATGAATTCCTGGCAGACGATGTCAGCTATTTGATTTCGGATTTAGGATTTTCGGCAACTTCGCTGTTGGTCTCCGCTTTCCGCAACTCTTTCCTTCCTTTTTTACCCGCCTCCAGGGAAAGAAGATTCAGGTATACGTTCAGGATAGTATCTGATTTTAACTCAAAAGAAGCAGAGAACTTTTCATGCTTTTCATCGAAAAATGTCAGCAATACCTTACCCGGTTTAAGCAGCAACGAATATACCCCGTTTTCAGAAGAAATCGTGCCGATTCCAGTGTTGTTCTCCACCACGGAAAGCTGTCTGATAGTTTCACCCGTGATTTTGTCGATTATTTTGCCTGCCACGCAAACCATCTGACTCTTCAGGCTAACCGGGTTCATTACCAACAAAGTCAGTATTGCTATAAGGGTTACTGTTTTCATGTCTCTGAATTTTATGGCTTATATTATTAAACCCGAAATGAGGAGGAAAGGTTGCGTCAAAAGAGATTTTTAATCTTAAGCTAATCTTAATTTTATGCTGAGCCTTTACTAGGATCATCCGGTGTTTCCCCAAAGTGCCAATAGAGTGAAATTCTCTCTCAAGCCAGCTTCCATGGGGATTTTGATCAGGATACCCGCCATATTCCCGAGAAAAATGCCCCGGTTATGCTGAAAAACAGGTATTTCCAAAGCAAAATCACTGGTTTATGAATTTTCAACTCATTATTTTTAGCAGGAACTAAATAGTAAGGATAATCCAGTACTACGTATCAAACCTGATTCAGAAATACCGACCAGTACCAAAAAACGATAAACCATTAAAAACTAATTAATTATAAACTTTAAATCTATGAGTCCTATACAATTACTAATAAAGGAACTGGCAGACCAATACGGACGAAATCGTGAGAGCCTGCTTCCGATTATGCAAGGCGTGGTGGAACAGGAAAAGTATCTGTCGGAATATTCCATGGTGGAGATTGCCAGGGAGATGGATATTCCTGCTGCTGAAGTCTATGGAACTGCAACTTTCTATTCATTCATGGAAGTTCAAAAGATGGGAAGGTTTATTATCCGCATCTGCAAAACCATTACCTGCGCAATGAAGGGGAAAAATCAGGTTTTGTATGCCATCCAGGATATGTTAAAGATCCAGGTTGGAGAAACTACTCCCGACGGCAGGTTTTCGCTGTTACAAACCAATTGTCTGGGATTATGCCACAAAGCTCCGGCCATGCTCATCAACCACAATGTTTACACAGATCTTACTCCTGAAAAAGTAAGGGAAATTATCTCTGAATACATGACAAAATAATTTAAAACTGAAAAAAATGGCAATATCCTATCAACTTAAGCGGGCCGACTTTATTTTCAAGAACGAGAACGACTGGGAACAGGTCCTTGGAAATATACTGAAAAGATCGCCGCAGGATCTGATAAATGAGTTGATCAGTTCAGAACTGAAGGGACGAGGGGGTGCCGGTTTTCCCACCGGCTTGAAATGGAAAGTCGCTTCGGAATTAAAATCCGACCGGAAATATGTCATATGTAATGCGGATGAGGGAGAACCGGGCACTTTTAAAGACAGGGAGATCCTTGAAAAGGTCCCCTACAAAGTGTTGACGGCCATGGTAGCTTGCGGACATGTGATCGGAGCCAAGGAGGGTTTCATTTATTTGCGTGGGGAATATAAGTTCCTGGAAAGTGAATTATTAAAGGTCATCAGTGAATTTGAGTATTACTGCAAAGAGATCAATCTTGACTTCAAGATAAAGATATTCATGGGCAGCGGAGCCTACATCTGCGGAGAGGAAACCGCCCTCTTCGAATCGATGGAGGGGAAACGGGGCGAACCCAGGAACAAGCCTCCCTACCCCACCAACTTCGGATATATGGGTTGTCCCACGGTTATCAACAACGTGGAGACACTGGCGCATACCTTCACCATATTTAAATACGGAGCCAGGAAGTTCTATGACCTGGGGGTACAATATTCCCGCGGGACTAAACTCTTTTCCGTTTCCGGCGACACTCCCAAACCTGGCATTTATGAGCTGGAACTGGGCATGAGCCTGCAGGATTTTGTTTATGAATTCGGCGATGGCGATACCAAGGCTGTGCAGGTGGGAGGAGCTTCCGGTTTTCTGGTACCGAGGAAAAAATTTGCCGACACGGCTATCGGTTACCAGGGTAAACTGACCGGCATTTCTTTACCTACCGGAGGGTCCATGATGTTGTTCAACAGTTCACGTTCGATGTACAACGTGCTTGACAACTATCTCGAATTTTTCCGGGAAGAATCGTGCGGGCAGTGCACCCCCTGCAGGGTGGGCTGCCAGCAGCTGCTGATCGGCATTAAGGCAGTGAAACGGGGTGAACGTCCGGCTTCCTATCTGGATAAGCTGCTTCGTCTGACAGAAACCATGCAGATCACGGCCAAGTGTGGGCTAGGACAGTCGGTAGCCAATTCCTTCTCCTCGATTGTGGAGAATTTCAGGGAAGAGATGATATACTAAATCTAAAAACAAAAGAAAATGAACAATCAAAAAATAAACATCACCCTCAACGGGTATAACGTGCAGGTTAAACCGGGAACCATGATCCTGGATGCTGCCAAAGAAAACGGGATCATCATCCCTACCCTTTGTTACCACAAAGACCTTTGTGTGGCAGGGAACTGCCGGGTATGTGTGGTGGAGATCGGCGGACAAAAGCGCCTTTCCGTTGCCTGTGCCACTCCCTGTGAGGAAGGTATGGAAATCATGACCAACAGCCTGAAGGTCAGAAACTCCAGAAAACATATCATCGAACTCCTTCTGGCTGAACACAATGCCGACTGTACCAAGTGTTACAAGAACGGGAATTGTGAACTCCAGGAACTGGCTTCGGAATATAAAATCATGACACAGGAGTTTATTGAACTGATTCCCTACAAGACCTATTCGGTCGACATGTATTCCCCATCCATCATCAAGGATGACAGCAAATGTATCCGGTGTCAGCGTTGTGTGCGAACTTGCGCCGAACTGCAGGGGGTCAATGCCCTGACGGTGGCCCATAAAGGAGATGAAATGAAAATCACCACCTTCCTGGAAAAACCAATGAATTCAGTGGTATGCACCAACTGCGGACAATGTGTCAATCACTGCCCGACGGGCGCACTCGTTGAGAAAAACTATATCGAGGAAGTTTGGGAAGCCATTGCCAGTCCCGACAAGCATGTGGTGGTTCAAACCGCTCCTGCGGTAAGGATCGGGCTGGGAGAAGAACTGGGATTCAACCCCGGAACCCGGAATACGGGTAAAATGGTTTCAGCCCTGAAAAGGCTGGGATTCGATTCAGTCCTCGATACTGATTTCACTGCCGACCTTACCATTATGGAAGAGGGTACGGAATTGTTGACCCGGCTGAAGAAGGTACTGGTCGACAAGGACGAAAAAGTAAGACTCCCCATGGCTACCTCCTGTTCGCCAGGGTGGATCAAATACATTGAACACATGTACCCGGAGTACCTTGACAACCTCTCCACCTGCAAGTCTCCTCAGCAGATGTTCGGAGCCCTGGTAAAAACCTACTATGCCAAAGCACGTAACCTGGCGCCCGACAAAATCGTTTCTGTATCTATCATGCCGTGCACTGCCAAGAAATTTGAGGCCAACCGGCCGGAAATGCTCGACAGTGGATACCGGGATGTCGATTATGTATTGACCACCCGTGAATTGGCCATTATGATCAAGCAGGCAGGCATTAACTTCAGTGCCCTGGAAGAATCAAAATTCGACCGGCTGATGGGGGATTCCACCGGTGCCGGCGTGATTTTCGGCGCTACGGGAGGAGTGATGGAAGCCGCACTGAGAACGGTATATGAGATCGTGACTGGAAGGGAAGTGCCTTTTGCCAACCTCGATATTACCCCTGTCCGCGGGATGGAAGGAGTCAGGGAAGCCTCTGTTAAAATCGAAAAACCCAAGAAAGAATGGGCTTTCCTCGACGGTGTTGAGGTGAAATGCGCCATCGCCCATGGCCTGGTCAACGCGAAAACCGTCATGGATTCCGTGAAATCAGGAAAATCGAACTACCACTTTATTGAAATCATGGCCTGTCCGGGCGGATGCCTGGGAGGAGGAGGACAACCCATCCCCACCAATCCTGAAATCAGGAAAAAACGGGCTGAAGCAATCTATGCCGAAGATGCCGGCATGCCGATCCGCAAATCACACGAAAATCCGGAGGTGATCAAACTCTACCGCGATTTTCTGAAAGAACCGCTGGGGGAAATGTCCCATAAACTGCTTCATACAAAGTATTCCAAACGGGAAAGGTTTTAAATAATAACCTCTCTTCTGAAAAGGGGAATGCCGGGAATTTTCCGGGTTCCCCTTTTTTATTTTCCCAAATTGGGAAACAATTTACTGATTTGACAATAACTTTCAGTTGCTCATTTTGCTAACTTATTGATTTATATATTATTATTTAAAAGGCCCATTGTTTGTTTATCATAAACAGATCCCTGAATATTGTGTTTCAGGTTTGAGTACTCCTTTTGTTAGGATAAAATATGCATCTTTTTGGGACACACTGAAATGGAATCAGTTTTATAAAACTGGTTCCATTTCTTTTTTTATTAATTTGGAGCTCTGATTTAAATGGTCATTCATGAAAATGTTCAATAGGGCTGGTATCTGGCTTATTATCTTATTTACAGGCTCCTTCACCGGAGTCCATGCCCAGGAGAGGTATCAACAGGTAGTTTTTGATTCGGTTGATGTGCAGACCTATACCTATGCAACCAAAGAAGGTAAAAACCTGGACATGGATATATATACCCCGTTTCCCGACGTGGAAGAACAACGGCCGCTCGTTCTATATGTACATGGAGGAGGCTTCAGTTCAGGTGCAAGAAACAGTGAACAGGTAAGCAATTTCTGTAAAAATCTGGCCAGGTACGGATATGTCTGCGTCTCCGTTTCTTACAGGCTGACCCGCAAGGATAAGCCGACCGGTTTTGCCTGCGATTGTCCTGCCAATGATAAGCTGAACACCTTTCAGTCTGCCGTGGAAGATGTGCAGGATGCCACATTCTTCCTTATCCAGCAGAGGGAATCACTGGGGATCGATCCAACCCGGATCATTCTGGCAGGGAGCAGTGCAGGTGCAGAGACTGTACTGAACACGGCCTATCAGCCTCCGATGTGTTACGGTCTCGATTCGGGACCGGTATCTTATGCGGGAGTGATTGGCATGGCCGGTGCCATTCCCGACACCACAAAATTATTCAGTGAATCGGCTGTTCCCTCTCTTCTGTTCCATGGTACCTGCGACAATCTTGTCCCTTATGCCACTGCCTCACACCGGCACTGCAGAGAAGGAGAACCCGGATATCTGGTTATACACGGTTCAGGTACCATTGCAAAAAAACTGGAGCAGCTCCATGTTCCTTACTGGCTTCATACTACCTGCGGAGGAGGACATGAACTGGCCTCAAAACCCATGACCGCCTATTTTGATGTGATCACCCGCTTCTGTTACGAGTACATCCTGCGAAAAGAGGGAAAAAGCCGCCATACCGTAATTCCCGGCAATCAAAATGCATGTGCTTACGAAAAATTCAATTATTGTAATCCATGAAAATCATCTCTTTAAATTTCATTTTTCTGGTATTATTCACCCTTTTCATTTCCTGCCAGCCGGGTACCGTAAAGCAGGGATTGTGGCCGGAAACCGGTACACTGAACAAACCCTGGACACGCTGGTGGTGGATGGGCAATGCCGTGGATGAAGAGAACCTGGTTAATCAGCTAAGTCAATATGCGGATGCCGGCTTTGGAGGGGTGGAGATCACCCCCATTTACGGAGCAGTGGGATATGAAGAAAAATACCTGCAATATCTTTCTCCGGAATGGATGAAAAGGTTGTCGGTGGTTGTCCGGGAAGCTAAGAAAAGGGGAATGGAAGTAGATATGAACCTGGGGACAGGATGGCCTTTCGGTGGACCACAGATAACGCTGCCCCTGGCAGCCACCCGGCTGATCATTCAAACTTACACCCTCTCTTCCCGGAAACCGTTCAGGGAGAAAATTGTGGTGAATGATCCACGCCAGAAAGAGGCAGGGGTGGCCCTTCAGATACTGACAGCCCGGAATGCAGCCGGTGAAACCATCGATATCACGGGAAAGGTAGCTCCAGACGGCACCCTTGACTGGAAGCCGGAATCGGGAGAGTATGAACTGACTGCGGCTTTTTGCGGAAAGACACTTCAGAAGGTGAAGAGGGCAGCTCCGGGAGGAGAAGGCTATACTTTCGACCATTTCTCACAGGAAGCGCTTAAAACCTATCTGGCTCGTTTTGACTCTGCTTTCGGCGGATCGGGCAAGGGGATCCGTTGCTTTTTTAACGACAGCTATGAACTGGCTGGTACCAACTGGACCCCTCTGATGCCGTCCGAATTTGAGAAACGCAGGGGCTACCCGTTGCAACCCTGGCTCCGTGAACTGACCAACCTGGAAGACTCTTCCGAAATAGCCCGGAGAATCCGCTACGACTATCGTTTGACCCTGTCCGACCTGTTGCTGGAGAACTTTATGGAAAACTGGCGGGAATGGGCTCATCAGAAAAAGAGCCTGATCCGTGAACAAGCCCATGGCTCTCCCGGCAATTTGCTCGATCTATATGCTGCAGCTGACATTCCCGAATGTGAGACTTTTGGCTCCAGCTATTTTCCCATTCCGGGACTCCGGCGAGACAGTGCTGATATCCGGAATGTGGATCCCGATCCCATCATGCTGAAATTCGCCTCCTCAGCGGCTAATGTCTGCGGAAAACCGCTTGCCAGTTGTGAATCGTTCACTTGGCTGGCCGAACACTTCAAGGTCTCCCTGTCGCAATGCAAACCCGAAATTGAACAGGTTTTTCTCTCCGGGATGAACCATGTGTTTTATCATGGCACCACTTATTCCCCCTCTTCAGCCGGATGGCCCGGATGGCTCTTCTATGCCTCCGTTAACTTCGCCCCATCCAACAGTTTCTGGCCCCATCTCAAGGGGATGAACCAATTTGTCACCCGCTGCCAGACGGTTTTGCAAAGCGGGTTGCCCGACAATGAACTGCTGGTTTACTGGCCGGTCGCCGATTACTGGATGAACTCCTGCAATCCCAACCTCCAATTCACCATTCACGATATCGACCGGTGGTTGTATCCTTCCGATTTCTATAAAAAAGTAACTTCCTGGCAATCGCAGGGTTTTTCACTCGATTTTGTCTCTGACAAACTGCTGAGCAACCTGACAGTGAGGAATGGCAAACTTTGTTCACCCGCCGGAGCTGAATACCAGACCCTGATATTCCCGTCGGTGGGGTATATCCCTGAAAACACTTTCAGAAAGGCTCTGGAACTGGCAGAAATGGGAGCACTGGTCATTTTCTCTGACATCCCGGGAGATGTACCCGGATATGGAAATCTCACTGCACGGAGAAGTGAATTATCGGAAATGATCACTGCACTTAATCTCACTGAAACCGCACCCGGAAAATTGTATGCCCGCAAAGGGGCCGGCGAGGTGGTCGTCACAGCAGGAATTACTGAACTGCTCGCATCCAGGTCTATTTATCCTGAAAAAATCGTACAGCAGGGGTTGAAATTCATCAGAAGGGTCACAAAGAAAGGAGTATATTACTTTCTGGTCAACCATACATCCGAGAAGGTGGACGATTTTCTGGTACTCAACAAAACAGGGAAATTCAATTACCTGCTCGATCCGCTTACCGGCAATACAGGAATGGCAGCCACCCAAAGTGACAACGGTTTGACCACGGTTCGCATCCAGCTGCTCCCGGGTGAATCGGTATTTCTCTATTCCACCGGGAAAGAGCGGGCTGCACCTGAATGGAAATATACCGATGATCAGCAGAAGGCAAAAATGATTCCCGGTCCGTGGAAACTTATATTCAGGGAAGGTGGCCCTGTCCTACCCGTTCCGGAAGAGATGGACCAGCCGAAACCCTGGACTGAAACAGGGGATGCCTGTGCTGCGGATTTCTCGGGTACAGCCGTCTATTCAACCCTGTTTACCTTGGAAGAAAAAGAGGGAAGTGACTATCTTCTCCGGCTTGGAAAACTGTATGAAAGTGCCCGGATTATCATAAACGGAAAGGATGCCGGGATAATCTGGAGCCTTCCCTGTTCATTGAGAATCGGGAAATTTCTGCAGAATGGAGAAAACAGAATAGAAATTGAAGTGGCCAATCTGATGGCTAACCGCATCAGATGGATGGACAGGCAAAAAATCGAATGGCGTAAATACCATGAAATCAACTTTGTGGATATCAATTACAAGCCTTTCAATGCATCCAAGTGGAAAACGCTACCCTCCGGTTTGGAAGGTCCTGTTACCATTACTGAAATACCTTAATCAGCTTCAATATGCTATCCGGAGGTTCAACTATTTTCCGGGGTTTATGCTTGTTGTCGTTAATGATTTCCTGCCGGCCTGCCGGTCAGCTTCCGATTGACCGGCAGGCTCTGGTATACCGGCATCCGGTCATAAACGACCATCTGGATCCAATGAGTGCGCTATCCTTGGGAAACGGGAAATTTGCCTTTACTGTGGATGCCACCGGTCTCCAGACATTTCCCGAAGTATACCTCAATGGAGTCTCACTGGGAACTTTCTCCGAATGGGGGTGGCATTCTTTTCCGGATACAGCCGGTTTCAGGTTTGAAGAGACCCTGAAGCAGGTTGATTTTCATGGCAGGCGCATTTCGTACGATGTGCAATGGGATCAGCCCGGAAGGAACCGAGAAGCATCCGGCTATTTCAGGCAAAATCCCCATCGGATGCACCTGGGCCGGATTGGGTTAAGAATTTTCCATAACAACGGATCGCCGGTAAAACCGGAAGAGTTGAAAGGGATCCGCCAGCAGTTAAACCTCTGGGAGGGGATTATATACAGCAGATTTATCATCGACGAGGATTCAGTGTGTGTAACCACTTTTTGTCATCCGGAAGAAGATGTGGTGGCAGCCAGGATTATTTCTCCCTTATTGACCGAAAAAAGGATACAGGTGGAACTGGCGTTCCCCTATCCTTCGGGAGGCCATGTGGATGACGGGTGTGATTGGATCTCACCAGAAAAGCACACCTCGCTGATAAAGCGGATCCCTATGGGAGCCCAGATAACCCGTATCGTCGATTCCGCGGTTTACTATGTAAGGATAGGATGGAATGGAAAAGGAGAGATTTCGGAATCCGCTCCACACCATTATGTCCTGACCCCGGCGTCAGGAGAAAATGAATTATCGTTTACCTGCCGCTTCTCGGCTGCGGATCAGGAAAAGGACTTACCCGGTTTTGACGCATCGCACAAGTTGAACCTCCACAGTTGGGAGACGTTCTGGAAATCAGGGGGAGCCGTTGATTTTTCAGGCAGCACCGATGCACGTGCATCCGAACTGGAGCGAAGAGTGGTCTTGTCGCAATACCTGACCAGAATTCAGTGTGGAGGGCTTTACCCACCCCAGGAGACCGGATTGACCTTTAACAGCTGGTATGGAAAATTTCATCTGGAAATGCACTGGTGGCATGCGGTTCATTTTGCATTATGGGATCGCACCTCCCTGATGGAAAAAAGCCTTGACTGGTACAGGCAGATTTATCCTAAAGCCCGGGCTGTTGCGCAAAGGCAGGGATTCAGGGGTGTTCGCTGGCCCAAGATGACTGCTCCCGACGGGATCAACAGTCCGTCGAGTGTGGGCAGTTTCCTGATCTGGCAGCAACCCCACTTCATTTACCTGGCTGAACTTTGCTACCGGGACCATCCCGACAACCTGACCCTAAAAAAA
>CAYWTT010000082.1:0-10774 GCA_964461245.1 uncultured Prolixibacteraceae bacterium
AACCAATAAAGCCCTCTTCTCAAAATAGGAATTCTCCACATAGGAGGTCTCTTTGTAATATTTTACCGCATTGATCCTGATGGTCTTAACCAGCGAAGGCAAAAGTTCGCCACTTTTAGGCTCAAAGGGAAGCAACTGGAATCCGAACCCGGGAAAGTCGCTGAAATCCTGATGATCAAAGCCCTTCAGGGGGATTCGGGAATAAGGGGCCAGCCGTCCTGATTTCTCAGATATATAGCCCTCCTCCTTCAACAGGGAAAAATGGTACAACAGCATAAAATGGCTGTCATTGACCAGCCATGCTTTGATCTCACCCGACAGCGGCATGGTCGGTACCTCCGGCACGAAAGCCAGGAAGAAGGTGGGACTTTCCGTGGCAGGTTTTCCGGCAGAAGATGCAAACAGGGGAAGCGACTCCCTTTTCGGCTTTCTCACTTCTGCTTTCTCCTCCTTCTTTTCAGTCTTTGGAACTATCCTTGGGATGTCGTCATACCGTTCATCTTTTACCAGTTCCGAGATAAGGCAGGGCACCTCAAATCCCTGGTCATCTTCCACATTGACCACTTTGGGAGAGACAAATCCGGTTATCACCCCGCCCCCCACTGCATTTAAAAATTTGACCCTGTCGCCGGTCTTGAAGGAATCCGTCATTTGTCAGAAATTTTTATTCAGAGGCATACTGAACTCAATAAAAAACCCCTCCGGGGTTCCCACGCGTTACTTTGTTCCCGTCCCGGAGAGGAGTAGCTTTTTGAAAAGCTATTGTAAAACTACAATACCTGAGTCACTTTTGCAATAGTTTATTTAAAAAGCGTAAAAATAACATACTGAAACAGCAGACCATGTCAATCTCATATGGCATTCCGGGTATATTTGAACTGTTTCAGGTTTTCATACCAGGTTTCCTGTCCTTTTTAAACCCCCCTTTTTTTCTGAAATGGTCACGGGGAGTGGTGGTTTTCAATTTCCAGACAGGGCCGGTTCCCAATTGTTCGGGCAGGGGAGCTTTATAGACTTCATACTCGATAAGGCGTTCAATCCGGTGCATTTTCAGCATATCTGCCTCATTCACCAGTGTGATGGCCACCCCGGTTGTCTCAGCCCTTGCGGTGCGACCCACCCTGTGAACATAATCTTCTGCATCGCCCGGGACATCGTAATTGATGACCAGGTTAATATCCTTGATGTCAATACCGCGGCTCAGCACGTCTGTGGCCACCAGCACACGCGTTTCATGCGATCTGAAACGAAGCAGGATCTCCTCCCGTTCTTTTTGTTCCAGGTCGCTGGAAATTCCCTCTATCTTGTACTTTTTGGATCTTAACCCCCTCACAATCTCGTTTACCTTCCTTTTTGTGCTGCTGAAAACCAGGATGCTCGTATATTCGGGTTTATCCGCGATCAGGCTGTTTATCAAAGGCGTTTTCTGGTTTTCATACACCAGGTAAGCTGCCTGGAGGACCCCTTCTGCCGGTTTTGACATCTCGAGTGCGATCTCCACGGGATTGGTCAGGATCTGCTTGGCGAACGACCTGATTTTGGGTGGCATGGTAGCACTGAACATCAGGGTTTGCCGCTTTTTAGGCAGAAAAGAGATGATCTTCATGATATCATCATAAAAACCGATATCCAGCATCCTGTCAGCTTCATCAAGGATCAGATGCTCAATTTTATCAAACTTCACATATCCCTGGGTCAGGTGCGATATCAGTTTTCCCGGTGTAGCCACAATGATATCCGCTCCTTTGGTAAGGGCGGTCTTTTGCTGCCCCCAGTCGCTGCCGTCACCTCCTCCGTAAATGGCAATTGAGTTGATATTGAGAGTATAAGCAAGTCCCTGTATCTGTTGGTCGATCTGTATGGCCAATTCCCTGGTAGGAACCAGTATGAGGGTATTGGTATCATTTGTGCGCCGGCGGGCCTGGAAGTCGAGTACCGGTAATAAAAAAGCCGCCGTTTTACCGGTTCCGGTTTGTGCACAGGCAATCAGATCACTCCCCTCCACGATAGGGGGAATGGCCTTTTCCTGAATGGGGGTTGCATCCCTGTAACCCATGTACCATATGGCATCCAGGAGTTCGGATGTCAGATTGAATTCATCAAATTTCATGAAACATTGAAAATGCAAAGGTATGAAGATTAATGGAAATATGGCATCCTGATCCTCAGGTTGCAACAAGGAATCGGGGAGCTGTAACTGGGACTCACCTTACATCCTTACAGGAATCCCAGTTCCGCAACGGGAGCATTTCCCCTCCCCTGTCAATCCTGTAATTGTAATATCATAGCGGTTCCGATGGATCAACTCAGTTCTGCAGTCAGGGCAAAAGGTGGAGGAATGGTCTCCGTCGCTGACATTCCCGGTAAAAACATAGTGCAGCTTTTCAGATGCGGATGCATAAAACCTGTTTAATATTCGTATAGGGGTCGGAGGTAAAGATAACATATAGGCAGGAAAATACCGGGAAAGATGCAAAGGTACATCGGGTCCCAGTTTATCGGCGATCCATCCGGTCATCCGGTCAAATTCCTCATCCGAGTCATTCAGCCCAGGAATCACCAGAAGGGTAATTTCAAGATGTTTACCTGCCTTTGCGATGGTTTCAAGGGTCTCAAGCACAGGATTTAAACTTCCGCCGGTCATTTTCCTGTAAAAATCTTCATTGAACGATTTCAGGTCAATATTAAACGCATCGGCAACCTCAAGCAATTTTTCCAATGGTTTCCGGCTGATGTACCCGTTGCTTACCACCACATTGCTGAGACCAGCAGCTTTAATCCCGGCCGCCGTATTCCACATGAATTCATAATACACGGTGGGTTCATTGTAGGTAAATGCCATGCCGAGGTTTCCCGGAATATGGGTGGCTTTCGCCACAAGCCCGGAAGTGGATATTTCTGAAGCCGCCCAGGCAGTTTCCGGATCAGCCTGTGAAATATTATGATTCTGACAGAAGGAACACCTGAGATTGCATCCATAAGTCCCGATCGAGAGGATCTCCCGCCCGGGATAAAAATGGTACAAAGGCTTCTTTTCCACCGGATCGGAATGAATGGCAGCCAACTCGCCATAAACCAGAGTATATAATCTTCCTTCGAAATTTTTTCTCACCCGACACACTCCGGATCTCCCTTCAGCAATAAGACAGTCATGCGGACAAAGGCGACACCTGACTTTTCCCTCTCCGACCTGTTCCCAGAACAATGCTTCCTGCATGGCCTTTTCTTTCAAAGTTAGGTATAATTTCTTCAGAAAGGTTCATAACCAGCAACAAATGGCTCTGCTACCCAAATCACACCGGTAAAAAAAGGGGTTCGTCCGGCACCGCCTTCCCTGCCATGAAAGAGCGGCAGCCCAGTTACGAAAAAAGGCATCCCGGAGGATGCCCTTTTCTGGCTAAACCCAAAAACAGGCTATTTTTTATTTGAAGCCGGAGCCGGTTCTTTTTCCCCCGAACACTGTTTGGCATAGGGACATCCCGATTCTTTTGCTTTTGAACAACAACCGGCCTCTTTATGACCTTCACATTTGGCATCTGCCTTCTGTCCGGTTACCCCTGACTCTTTTTTTACATCAGCTTTTTTGGGATCATCCTGGGTGACACCCGGATTATCCGCACTTGCCACAATGGTTACCCCGGTCTTTTGACAAACCGGAACAGCGGCTTTTGCGCTGGTTAAGGAAAGACCGTATACGGCCACGACTGCTAAAACGAACAATAACTTTTTCATGATCTCTGATTTATTAATCTTAAATTGTCTCAATCTTTGATCACAAAGATATTTTGAATTATTCTAAATAAATGTTATCGCGATGTTAATATCATGTTAAAATAGAGTTTTTACTCTTTTATTTTGGTTAGCTTTGCAAAATGAAAAAATCGCAGAGAAAATATATTGTCTGGATAACCCTGATTTTGCTGGCTACTTTGCTGTTTTTTCAGGTTAAATGGATCTACTATTCTGTCAGATTCCAGGAAAGAGTCTTTAAAAACAGTGTGGATCTGGCCCTGAACAAGAGCATAGCCAACCTTAACAACGACAAAATGGTATGCAATGCCATGCGTGAATGCATGGGGTGTGATACTTCCAGGCTCACTTCGCGGTTGCTTTCACAGGAGGCCTGGTCCCAAATCCATTCTTCCATTGATGCGGAACTTGCGATGTTCGACATAAACCTGGACTATGATCTATTCATCACTAAAGAAAACGGGGATACCCTCAGAAGCGGACAGATCGACCTGGTGATGAAAAAGGGAACCTGTTATACGCAGAGTCTGAGGGAATTGCTGCAGACAAGCGGGTATGAACTGGTGGTCAGTTTCCCCAGCCGGACCCGATTCTTTCTGAATCAAGCGGGCGTTATGCTTTTTTCCTCGGTCTTACTGATCCTTCTGATCCTATTTTTCTTTATGAAGATGGTGACCCTTTACAGGGATGAACTGCGTCTGTCGGAGAATATCCGGGAGTTGATCAACAACATTACCCATGAGTTTAAAACCCCCCTGTCGTCTATAGCACTGGCTTCCAACCTGATCCGCAAGGGAAGAACCGGGGAAGAGAAAGTAAAGGAATATGGAGACCTGATTTTCAAAGAGAACCAAAAGCTACAACGGCAGGTCGATAATCTACTCGACCTGGCTGCCATAGAATGGGAAGTATTTGAATATCGCAAAAAGCCGGAAAGTCTTAACAACCTGGCCATGGATGCACTGAATACAGTCAGGTTGCTGGTGGAGGAGAAAAACGGAACGATAGCAACTGACTTCATGGAAGGGAACGATACCATCCTTGCCGATAAAATCCACCTTACCAATGCCATTGGCAATCTGCTCATCAATGCCCTGAAATATTCGCAGGGAAAGCCGGAGATCGGTATGCGAACCTTCCTGAAGGAAAAACAGCTGCTGATTGAAATCAGCGATAAGGGAATCGGTATACCGGCGAAATACCAAAAGTATATTTTCGACAAATATTACAGGGTACCGACTGGCGATGTGCATAACATCAAAGGATTCGGAATCGGCCTTTCGTATATTAAAAGTGTGGTGACTGCTCATGACGGGAGGGTGACAGTTCACAGCGAACCGGGGAAAGGCAGTATATTTACCCTGATTTTTCCACAATCGGTCTGACCTATGAATGATAAGCGACTGAATATCCTGTTGGCAGAAGATGATACCAACCTTGGTTTTCTGTTAGTCGATTTTCTCGAAAGCCATGGATTGAATGTAAAACTGTACCGCGATGGGGAATCGGCCCTTAAAGCCTTCCGTTCGGGCAACTTTAATTTTTGCATACTGGATGTGATGCTGCCCAGTCTGGACGGTTTTAACCTAGCCAAATCAATTAAATCGATCCGGAATAACGTACCGGTTGTATTTCTGACAGCCCGATCCCTGAAAGACGATAAACTGAAAGGATACGGACTGGGGGCCGATGATTACATCACCAAACCCTTCGACGAAGATGAGTTGTTGTGTCGCATCAGGGCGGTATCGAACCGGATCGATCCGCTTCCGGATAATTCCGGTGATAACCGGCAAACGATCGGCAGGTACGAGTTTGATTATCCCAATCAGTCTCTCAGACTGGGATCTGAAGTAAGAAGGTTGACCAGCAGGGAAGCAGAGGTGCTTCAACTGCTTTGTTTTTCAAGGAACAGGATTGTCAGGAGAGAACAGATCCTGGTTGCCATTTGGGGAGAAAATGATTATTTCGCTGGCCGGAGTCTGGACGTTTTTATTTCCAAACTCCGGAAATATTTTGCCGATGACCCCACTGTGCGGATCGAAAACATACCCAAAGTAGGATTTCTCCTCTCATGCAGCTGAACTTTGTCTGTTCACCTTGCCGCTTCCTGAATTTATCGTTTTAACCTGTTACCTGACTGCATGCCACTGGTTTGCCCGCTTGCATGTTCACTTTTTTAACACGCTCAGCTCCAGCCTCCTCAGCCAGACAACAACGATTGCCAGCGCAAAACGGGGAAAAACCAGCCAGGGAAGGGAGAAGCCCATCGCTGCAAACAGAAGGGTGTCTTCCAGCTGTGAATGAGAAATGGCAATATGGTGATTGAGCAGATCCGCATTCCTCCGGCTCAGGATTCCTTCTGCCGACTGACTGATCATTACAGCCCCTCCGTACGACAATCCAAGGGTGTTGGCAATCAGCCATAAGAAACTGGTCTCCTTCGGGAGCCCCATCAACTTCAGCATAGGATAAAACGGTTTCTCAAGCCATTTCAGAATTCCCATTTCACTCAGCATCTTCTGCAGAACCAAAAGAAGATTGACCAGCACCACGATCTTGACTGAGGTGACCAACATAGCTTTCAGCCATTGAATAAAACCGGGCAGGAATCCGTGTTCGACATTTTCAGCCTGCACCTGAATATGCCCCTCAAAAACGGGAATGATATGATTAAGCAGCCAGGCAGCCACAAAAGATGTAGCCAGGCGCAAAACCGCCATCCGGGCAGTGGAAGAACCGGTTTTTTGCTGGATCCCGGTTTCGATAATCAGCGAGTGGGCTATCAGGCACATATTGGCAAGGATCAGACCTTCCCTGACCGAAAGATCCAGAGTAGCCATTACGGCGATCACCGAATAAATATTGGTGAAATAACTGGTTGTCAGCACAATGGATGCTTTACCCGAAAGCCCCAGCATGCCAAAGAAGGATCCTGTATTTTCCGCAAGGGCATTAAGTATCCCCAAGTAATCAAGCAGAAATACGCCAAATGAAACAGGAATGGTCAGTTTCAGCAACCAGAGTGCTGTTTTCATCCCTTGACTGAAAGAGGGACGAAGAATTCCGTCAATGAAAAATTCCCTGGATAAATCCATCCGGATTAATGATTTTAGACAAAATGGTGCAAATAAATATGCGTAAAGGTAAAAAAGAATGGTCGCATTATTGAAAGCAGCCCTTCTGTGGATCAGTAAATCCGGTAACCTTCAGGTCTTACCTGTTTCCATCTTTTATGCGACCAGAGATAGTATTCGGGCGCTTCCCTGATGTATTTCTCCATGGTTCTCACATAGGTGAGCAGGATTTCTTCGTCGGAAACTGAGGCCGGATTTTCAATCAGCGGGATGAAAAACACCTCATAATGTCCGCGTCTGATTTTCCGGGTCATATGGAAGAACACCGGTTGGTTGGTTTTTCGGGCAATTTTTTCAACTCCCGGATTGAAACAGGCTTCCTGGTTGAGAAAAGTGGTCCAGAAATCCGTAATCACAGGTGGCCGCTGGTCACCGGCAAGGACAAGACATACCGGGATCCGGTTCTTATGAAATTCGAGTGCTGCCCTTGCTGATTTATGCACCGGTATGGTCTTGGCTCCCCACTGTTCCCTGATGTTCGTCAGATACTCCTCAAACCGGGGATTGTTCCGCATAGGGTTCACGATGACCAGGTACTGGTGTTTAATCAGGGGCTGCGCTGATCCGCTCCATTCCCAGTTGTTGTAATGCATGCCGAACATCACAATGCTCTGACCCTTCTGATAATAAGCGTTCATCTCTTCTATCCCGTGAAAGGATATCCTTTTCTGAAAAGACTCCCACGACATGCTGTATCCTTTGATAGTTTCCACCATCGTGTCGGCAAAGTGACGATAGAATTTCCTGACAATGAAGGCAATCTCCTTTTTGTTCTTTTCTGGAAAAGAGAGGACCAGGTTTTTGATGATCACCTTTCTGCGATAACGAATCACATATTGCAGAAGCAGGGCTAATAAATCGGACACGCCATATAAAACCGGGAAAGGCAGGTAAGAAATCGCTTTTAAAAAACCAATACCGACCGAATGTCCGATATTAATCAAATAACTTTTATACTTGGAAACAGTTGTCATTCTTTATTTATAAGAAAATGAGCATTCAATTGATTTAATAAACAGGTGCATCACCCTGCTTTTTATACTTCCACCGGCGGTGCGACCAGAGATAAAGCGCCGGATCATTACAGATCACCGATTCCGATTTCCTGACATACCGCCGGATAATCTCTTCTTCAGCCAGCTGACGGGGATTTTCAACCAACGGTTCAAACCATGTCTCATAATAACCTCTGCGGATTTTTCTGATCTGCTGAAAAAACACCGGTTGATCAAACCGCCGGGCCAGCTTGGCTGGTCCGTTAAAGAACATGGTATGCTGGTGCATAAAATCGATCCAGAATGGATGGTTCCAAGGGGGAGCCTGATCGGCTGCCAGCCAGGTCAGTACCGGCACGTGTGATTTTTCGGCCTCAAGCAACTTCCGCAATGCCAATGACATCGGAATGGCCTCACCGCCGAACTTTTCCCTGACACGGTTCATGTAATGGTCGAAAAATTCGTTCTCCAGCGGTTTATACACCATATAACAATGATGATTCACAAACAGGGGTATATGAACCAGCCACTCCCAATTACCCTGGTGGGCAGCAATGATGATCACACTTTTCCTGGCTTCAAAGCAGGAATTTATCAATTCAGGATTTTTGATGACCATGCGCCCGGAGAGTTCTTTAGCGCTTATTCCCCTTGTTTTCACCGTTTCCACCACCATGTCACACAAATGGCGATAATATTTCCTTTCGATGGATAATCTCTCATCCAAGCCCTTTTCCGGAAAAGCACCAGCCAGATTTGTCCTGACCACTTTGCGCCTGTATCCTGCCAGATGGTAAACCACGGGATACATCAGGTCCGAGAAAAGGTACAATATCGGAAGGGGAAGTGCTGAAAAAAGTTTCAGACATCCTATTCCGGTATATGCTGCCCATTTTGAACTCATCCTAAATAAAAAGAGGTAACAAAACTATGTTTTTTGACGGAAACAGTAAAGATTTTTCCTGAAAGCTGGTATATTCGTCCATCAAAAAATACTATTATGAAAATCTGGATGACTGCATTTTGCCTCTCTTTAGTAACTTTTGTTTCAGCTCAGAATTATTATATCGGGCACAGAGGGGCATCGTATGATGCTCCTGAAAACACAGTGGCTTCAGTGAAATTAGCTTATGAAGCAGGTGCCGATGCGGCTGAAATCGATGTTTATCTTACAGTAGACAACCGGATCATGGTGATTCATGACAAGAACACAGGCCGGATATGCCCCGGGAATAACCTTCCGGTGAAAACCACACCGTCGCTTGTTCTCCGTGATTTAGATGCCGGAAGCTGGAAAGATCCCAAATTCAAAGGAGAAAAAATACCATATCTGGAAGAGATATTAAACACTGTGCCTGAAGGGAAGAAACTGGTGATGGAGATCAAATGCGGAAGTGAGATCATTCCTCATCTGGAACGTATATTGGACAAATCATCCAAGAAAACGCAGATCATTTTCATCTCTTTTGGCTGGGAAACCATTGTTGACATCAAGAAAGCCTTCCCCGACAACAAGGCTTACTGGCTTTCGGGTGAAAAAAAGAGCGCCCTGAAAAAGATGAATGAAGTGGCCCGTGCAGGTCTGGAAGGAGTAGACTTGCAATACTCGGCCATTGATGAGGAAATGATGGCTGCAGCCAGGGAGTTTAACCTGGAGGTGTTGGCCTGGACCGTTGATCAGCCCGAAGAGGTTAAAAGGCTGAACAGCCTGGGAGTGACCTATATTACCACCAACCGTCCTGCCTGGCTGAAGGAACAGGTAGGACAGTAAACAGGGGTATTTCTTCCGGTTTAAGCTTTTCTTCCTGCAACCTGCGCATCGACCACGGCGATGGCAGCCATGTTGACGATTTCCCTGACTGAGCTTTCCATCTGCAGAATATGAACAGGTTTTTTCATTCCCATCAGGATGGGGCCGAGCGCTTCGGCGGCACCCACTCCCTGCAGCGATTTGTAAAGTATATTTCCTGAGCAGAGATCAGGGAAGATGATGGTATTTACGTCTTTATCCTGAAGTCTGGAGAACGGGAATTTGCGGTTTCTCAACTCCCTGTCAAAGATATAATTGGCCTGCATCTCCCCGTCCACGATCAAATCAGGATAGTCCCGGTGTAGTATTCTGACTGCTTCACTTACCTCCGCGTGGTTACCCGGCCCTTTGTAAGAACCAAAGTTGGAAAAGGAAGCCATGGCAATGACCGGTTCAATATTAAATTTCCTGACTTCAGCGGCAGTGAGCAGGGTGATTTCAACCAGCACCTGGGCTGTCGGTTGGATGTTCACGGTAGTATCGGCCAGGAAAAGAGGTCCTCTTTTGGTAATCATGATATACATCCCGGCAATGCGGTTGAATTCAGGACGCACTCCGATCACATGGAGGGCAGGTCGTATGGTATCGGAATAGTTTCTGGAAAATCCCGAGATAAAGGCATCCGCTTCACCGGTCTCCACCATCATAGCCCCGAAATAATCACGGTTCATCATGCAGTCCATGGCGTCTTCCATGGTCATCCCCTTCCTTTTCCGCTTCTCATACAGCAAGGCAGCAAATTCAGCCCTCTTCGGGGCACATACCGGCTCCAGAATTTCTATGATCTCGGGTTCTGGAATATGCAGTTGGTATTCCCCGATGATGCGGTGAATAGTGTCCTTATCCCCGATCAGCACGGGGTGTGCGATCTTTGCGCGGATCACCGATTCAGCGGCTTTCAGGATTTTAAAGTTGTTGGCTTCGGCAAAAACTAAACGCTTCGGATTCTGCTGGGCTTTGCTGTGGATATACATGATCAGCTTGTTCTCCAGTCCGAGACGCCTTCTGAGCTGGAGGATATACTCATCCCAGTCTTTTATGGGCTGGCGGGCCACACCCGAGTCCACAGCAGCCTTTGCCAC
>CAYWTT010000083.1:0-10744 GCA_964461245.1 uncultured Prolixibacteraceae bacterium
TTAAAGGTGACAGGATCACAGTGGAGATGGACATGATTAGCAAGGAATATTACGATTTTATCCTGGCAGCCCAATCCGAATTAAGAGGTTCCTATCCCTTGTTTACCGGACCGCCTGCCAATGTACCCGGGAATATCAGTAACGGGGCTATCGGTTTTTTTTCTGCTTATTCCGTATCGAGGGTTTCCACCTTTGCTCCATAGCGAATGGGGTGCCGTAAAGGCTGCCCATGCCCACCTATTTGACCTGAGGCCCGGAATAATTATCCGTGAAAATTCATTCCTTTTGAAACATTTTCCCCGGAAGGGTGTAAAATCTTTTACTCAAGAACTGATCTTACATAGGGTAAGCGGATATTCTTTAACCATATAAATTCAATAATTATGCCTGTCGAAAAGTTAAAAGCATTTCTTGACCAGAACGGGGTCAGGTATGTTACCATCAGACATTCGAGTGCCTTTACGTCACAGGAGGTGGCCGCCTCGGCACATGTTTCGGGCAAGGAATTTGCCAAAACGGTGATGATTAAAATCGACGGCAAGATGGCCATGGCCGTTTTGCCTGCTACCTACCAGATCGATTTCAACCTTTTGCGGGGATTATTTAAGGACAAAACAGTGGCCCTGGCTACTGAAGCAGAATTCAAAGACAGCTTTCCGGGCTGTGAGCCGGGAGCCATGCCTCCTTTCGGCAACCTTTACGGCATGGATGTATATGTGGCCGAAACCCTCACCGCTGATAAGGAGATTGCCTTTAATGCCGGTTCCCATACCGAAATAATCCGGTTAAGCTTAGAGGATTACATGCGGTTGGTACAACCGAAAATTTTCAGGTTTTCCTGGAAATCGGCTTCGGTTCCCAAGGATCCCAGTGAAAGATGGGGCGATGACGTCTAAAAACCTGTCAGCTCCTTTTCTGCCTGGGTATGCCCTGTAAAAGTACCGCCATGATAATGATCGCCCCCTTGATGACCTGCTGAGGGTAGGCAGGCACATTCTGGAGGTTCATGATGTTTCCGATCATCCCCAGGATTAGCACTCCCAGCAAGGTGTTCACTGCAGAACCCTTCCCGCCGCTCAGACTGGCACCCCCGATGACGACGGCGGCGATCACATCGAGCTCCATACCCACGCCGATGATGGGCGATCCCACACCGGTTCTTGAAGTGCTGATGATCCCTGCCAGGGCGGCAAAACCGCCTGTTATGCAATAAACCAAGAACTTGTAGTACCGGAGTCTAATCCCCGAAAGCCTGACTGCTTCTTCATTGCTTCCGATGGCAATAATCACCCTGCCGAAAACCGTGTACTTCAGGATAATGAAGACAAGGATAAAGGTAATTAACATGAGGGAGACCGGGTTGGGAATGCCCATTACCCGTCCAGATCCGAAGCTGGTTAAGGCAGCTCCCGATTCTCCGATAATAATGGGAGCTCCTTTGGAGACTATAAATCCCAATCCCCGGGCGATGGTCATCAATGCCAGCGTGGCAATAAACGGGGCCATCCTGTGGACAGAAACGAGATAACCGGAGGCAGACCCAATGGCCACACCTGCCAGTAATGCACAGAGAATAGCCATCGCCGGGGGCATGATAGGCAGGAAACTTCCGGTTAAGACACTGGTCAGGGCTACTACCGAACCGACCGACAAATCGATCCCCCCGGTCAGAATCACCAGCAACATTCCCATGCTGATGATACCCACACCGGATACCTGTCTAAAAATATTGGCCAGATTGGTGTAGGTGAAGAATACATCAGAAATGGTCGATGAAATGATAACCATAATGATGAAAATCACCAATGTATTATGTTCGATAACAAAATTAAGTATCTTTTTACCTTGTATATTTATGTTTGTCATTCCGATTTGTTTTAGTTTTTTATTCCTTATTGTCCGACCGCCATTTTCAGGATATTTTCTTCCGAAAACTCCTCTTTCCTGAGGATTCCTTTCACCATCCCGTCTTTCATGACCAGTACCCTGTCGCACATGCCAATCACCTCATTGATCTCTGAAGAGATGAGTACGATGCATTTTCCCGTAGCTGCCAACTCGTTGATGAGACGGTAAATCTCAACTTTGCCTCCTACATCAACCCCACGGGTGGGTTCATCAAAGAATAGTATTTTACAACCGATACCCATCCATTTGGCCAATACCACTTTTTGCTGGTTCCCGCCACTCAATTCAGACACGGGTACATCAGGCCCCTTGGCTTTAATTGCCAGTTTCTCAATCAATTGAAGCGTATGGCTCTTTTCTGTCTTCCGCCGAATAAAGCCTGATTTGCCGGATATATGATCAAAACAGGTAATACTGATATTCTCTTTAATGGATAAGGGCAATATCACACCCTGGGTTTTCCTGTCTTCCGGGACAAACCCAAAACCTGACCTGATCGCTTCGGGGATCGAATTGATCTTTATCTCGGCTTCATCATACCGGATCGTACCACTTTCCTTCTTGTCGGCAGAGAAAATAGCCCGGATAGTCTCCGTCCGTCCGCTTCCTACCAGTCCTGTTATGCCCAGCACTTCTCCTTCCCTTACCGAGAAACTCACATTTCTCACTTTTTTCCCATTACAGATATTTTCCGCGCGGAAGATCTCCTTCCCGGGAGTGACCTCCCTGCGGGGATAGAAGACATTCAGCTTCCTGCCTATCATCATCCGGATGACCTCCTCCTGGCTGGTTTGGAAAACGGGCATGGTTTCACTGGCTGTGCCGTCTTTTAAAACCGTCACCACATCCGCAATCGTGAAAACCTCTTCCAGCCGATGGGAAATATAGATTATGGTTACTCCGTTGTTTTTCAGCTTTTTCAGCACTTCAAAAAGGAGCCGGGTTTCAGGCGGGGCCAGCACGGCAGTCGGTTCATCCAGCACGAGAACCCTGACATTCTCCGACAGTGCCTTGGCAATCTCCACAACCTGCTGGTCGGCGATACTCAAATCCCTGACTTTGCTCCGGGGTGCGATGGAAAATCCCAGGCTGCTGATGAGTTGTCCTGCTTTCCTGTTCATCTCCTGCCATTTGATGAATACGTTTTTTCCCCCGAGGGTATGGAGGTAAATGTTCTCGGCCACTGACAGTTCCGGAACCAGTGAAAACTCCTGGTAAATAATGCCGATTCCGGCTTTCCTCCCGTTTTGCGGATTGTTTATATCGACCTCTTTCCCGTCGATCCGGATCATTCCGCTCTCTTTCTGGTATGCCCCGGAGAGAATCTTCATCAAAGTTGATTTTCCGGCCCCATTTTCTCCAACAAGTGCATGTATCTCTCCCGGTCTGCTTTTCAGGGTAACCTCCTTTAAAGCATGGATTCCGCCGAAAGATTTACTGATATTCAGTAATTCTACACGATATTCAGGTAACATGATCAGAAAATTGCGTCAGGATTGTAATATTTATCGACATTTTCGCCGGAGATACAAACCGGAGGGGTGTACATGATTTTGGGAAAATCATGTACACCCATGAGTATTTTAACGGCTGTTTCGACGGCCTGTTCTCCGATGACAACCGGATTGTTCATTCCGGTAGCCCCGTAGCGGCCTTCCCTGATCAGTTTCAATGCCTCTTTCTGTCCATCCGCACCGGCAACAATCAGGATATCCCTGGTTTTTCCGGCTTCCTCGATGGCTTGCATGGCTCCCAGTGCCATGGCATCCTGTTCGGAAACCAGCACATTGATATCCGGGTGTGCAACCAGAATGTCTTCCATGGCTTTTAATCCCCCTTCATAGGTCCAGTTACCCCATCCCTGCGACACCACCTCAAACTCAACTTTCCCCACTGAACGCAGCTGCTGTTCAATAATCCCCCTGAAAATCCCCTGCCGGCGTTCTTTTCCCACAGGATTTCCCTGCGCTCCGCTAAGCAGAGCCATTTTCAGCTTGTCTCCGTTGGTTTTTTTCACCAGCCACTCACCGACCAGTTCTCCGTTTTCAAGGTTATTCGACTGAATATTGGTTACAAAATCGGCCGAAGGATCGATTGAACTATCTACGATGATGACAGGTACTCCCGATTTTGTGGCATTGTTGGTGGCCTGAACAAGCGCCTTGGGATCCAGCGGATTCAGTATAAGTATATTTATACCCATCGCCAGAAGATCCTCCACCGAAGCTATCTGCTTGTTCAGATCATCCTGGGCATCGATATAAAAAAACTTCATTCCCAATTCTTCGGTCTTTCTTTGGATTGTTTTGGTCAGCGCCACAAAATAAGGGGCATTCAGCGTTTTTATTGCCATACCGACTTTAAAGTTTTTAAGCGCCTCCTGACTGATTTGGCCGGATGCTGATTTGGGATTTTTCCCCGGAGATTTTGGGCCGGAAATGCATCCGGTGCATGAAAACAGCCCAGCGGTAAAAAGAATGATTAAAAGTGATTTGCCGATTTGATTTAGTTTGTTCATATGATAAAGTATAAAAAAGTGTCTTCCTTCGTCCAGGTTATTTTTTCTCCTTTTTCAGGTCTTCCAACATCAGTCCGAGATTATTGACATATTCCGTAAACTGCGTGGAGTATCTCACCGAGTCGTCCCGAACCGCAGGCAGGTCAATTTTAAACTGGTGTCTGACGGTGGCCGGACCGGAATCAAGTATGTAAATGTCGGTGGAAAGAAAGACCGCTTCACTTTCCGAATGAGTGACAAAGATCACCGTGGGATCGAGTTTTGCATTTTCGAATACGGAACGGAGGAACACCTGGATCTGTTTCCGAGTGATGGTATCCAGTGCGCCAAATGGTTCATCCATCAACAGGATCTGGGGGTTCACCACGAGGTTTCTGGCAATGGCCACCCGTTGCAGCTGGCCTCCCGAAAGGATTGGATATTTGGCCCATTTATTCTCATGGCCGGTAAGTCCGACAATTTTGATCATCTCCATTGCCCTGTCATTGGCTTCATCCCGGGGAACTCCTTTCAGCACCAGGGGTAGTGCGACATTCTGGAGTACCGTTTTCCACTCAAACGAGGTATATTGCTGAAATACCATAGGAATCCTGTCCTTGTCGGTCCTTTTTTTGCCGTATATATAGATATCGCCTGAAGTAGGTTCCTGCAATCCTGAAACATACCGGAGGAGGGTCGATTTTCCGCAACCCGACTTTCCCATGATGGTGATAAACTGCCCCTGGTCTTTGATGTCCCTGATGTCAAGGTTGAAATCCTTAAAAACCACATTGTGCGGAACATGTTCGGTATAAACCTGGTTGATGTTCACCAGGTTTATCACATCGGGAAGTGTACCGGCAACCTCCTGGCCTGCCTTCTCCCTTTTTCCCGGCGCAACTTCAACCGGCATGGTTTCTTCCACGGATTCAGGTATTTCAGGTTCTTCCTGTTTCTGGAAAATATTCCGTTTCATAATCAGGCGTATTTGAATTTGTATAGTTTCTTATCGAGCATTTTGAGCAGCTTATCCTGCACAAAACCGATAAAAATGATCAGCAGCAACACGGCATACAGCTGATCGACATGTGATCCGCGCGAGGTGGCCATATAGATCATTGATCCCAGTCCTCCCTGGGCGTTCACCATTTCCGCAATGACGATGTAGGTCCAGCTCACGGCCACCAGGTTGATCACATCCATCGAGAAGCGGCTGAGCACGGAGGGGATGTAAAAGTGTTTCAAAGTCATCCAGGGGCTTGCATTAAGCGTCCACATGGTTTGCTGGAGCGCTTTAAGGTGGTCGTCGGTTTCAATATCTTTAATGCGTTGGGTGATGGCGGGGAGCAGGTAGACAAAAATACCGAAAGCCAGGAACTGGACCTTGACACCCAGGCCGAGGCCGAACAATGCCATAAAAATGCCGGTGGTGGCAGGCAAAGGGGTGAACCGGATGGCTTCAATCTGCTTGCTTACCAGGTGCCTGAAAAAGGGGATCAGACCGACCAGGAATCCCAGTGGGATGGCCAATGCCATTGCCTGCAGATAGCCGCCCATGTTAATAAAAATCGAATATCCGGTATTGTACAGCAGGTTCCTGTCTACAAAAAGGGTCTTGAAGCACTTGAGCACATCAATGGGAGAGGGGAGGATGGTCGGTTTGATCCAACCCAGGGTGGGTGCCAGCCACCATGTAAACAGCAGCAGAATCCATCCCAAGATGTTCACTGTGGTGGCTGTTTTATGGTCAACCTCTCCGGCAAAACGGAAGAGTTTCTTCAGGTTATCCATGTTCATTGCCTGATTTTTGAAATTATGGTCACTTTTTCATGATAAAACCGCAAAGACGGGGAAACGCAGGATGAAATCGGGATTACATTGCGTCTTAGCGCCTTTGCGGTAAATAGAAAACGGGAATTCCTTCAGGCACCTTATTTGGCAAGGAGCTGAAATTCCGTTCTTCTGTTGGCCGCCCTTCCTTCTTCGGTACGGTTGTCGGCCACCGGCTTGTCAGGGCCGTTGCCCACAATAATAAACCGGTTGGGATCAAAATTGTAGGTTTTGACAAGGTAATCGGCTACCGACTGTGCCCGTTTCCGGGAAAGATCCCTGTTCATGGCCGCGCCGCCCACATTGTCGGTATTCCCTTCAATTCGCACTTTCATTCCGGCAAATTCGACCGATAGTTGTCCCAGCTGGTTCTCGATCTTCTTCTTCATGTCGGGAGCGAGGGCCCACGATCCGGTGGCAAAGTTGATGATGATAGGCTTGATTGCCACAGCAGGTGTTGTGACATCTTTGGCCGTGGGGGTTTCAAATTGGATCTGGGCTTCGGCTGCATGGGCCTCGCCCTGGAGATCGGTGATAGCCTGCACGATCCCGGGATAGGATGCTTCAGCCCACGGGACTATATTGCTCAGGTTGTTCCCGTATCCGGTTTTGTATACACGGGCCATTTTGGTGTATAACTGCTGACCGGTTATGCCGGTAAAGTCGGTGCTTAATCCGAAGAAATTGACATTATCCCCATAGGTGGCAAAGTGGATCTTTTTCATCCCGTCAAGGATGATGCTCACATCGTCGGGAACCTCAAAGGCTGTTTTATAAGTTTGGGCAGCTTTGGCCATCTTTTCCGGATCTTTCATTTCCGAATTGGCCACCAGCCATGCTTTAGAAAGTTTGACAAACAGCTCTTTTTTCTTTTCCAGGACCTCTTTCCGGGCGATGAAACCATCCATAATGATATTGGGTAGCAGATCGGTGCTGGTCAGCACTCTGGCAGCCCTCGATTTCAGGCATTCCTCATCATCGGGTGACCAGACTACAGTGGCATCGGCGTTGCCAGTGGTGAAGGCGGTTTTGGCGGCAAACGGATCCCCCATGGGTAAAATCTGGACATCCTTTTCAGTGAGCCCTCCCGCTTCAAGGGTGGCATGAAGCAGCGTATTGCTGGGCCATCCCAGGGCGCAGGCAATTTTTTTACCTTTCAGGTCGGCTACCGACTGGATCGATTCATCCACGATGAAGACATCCGCACCGCGGGAGTCGTCTATTTTCAGAAATTGCACCACCGACATCTTGGCCAGGTCACTGCTTCGGTCCATGCCGATGGGGGAAATATCGGTCGTGGTGAAAATAAAGTCGAGGTCTCCGTTTTTCAATGCGTCATTGAGTTTTTGCATGTCATCCATTCTGACTGCTTCGAATAAGACCCCGAATTCCTTGTACATGCGGGATTCCTTATTGGGTTTGGCTCCGCCGTTCAGGTCGATCCCGGGAGCAAATCCGACAAAATTGTTGAATCCGGCCCTCAGGTCGGCACTATTCCCTTTTGATGCCTTGTTCAGGTATGGATATCCGTAATAGACCCCGGCACCTATTGCTGAGAGAAGGATCAACAGTATAATCAGCTGGAATCCGAAAGTCCACCGTTTCGGAAATCCCGGGATGGATCTTCCCTGTTGGTTTTGATATTCAGTTGCCATTTTTCAGAATTTTATGGTGTGATTTGAAAATTACTTTAAAAAATGTCTCCTAACGGACCGGCAGCATCCTTTTCCTCACGCGTCAGTTTGTGATTGGGATTGGCTATTTTTGACGGATCCGGAATGTCTAACTGTCCGGAATCCAGCTTATTTCCGATGGCGAGGAGTTTTTCATATGCCTCATCGCTGTCGAAATTAAAGGCAGTGGTATTTTTTTCCAGGTCCTCGAGGTTCTGGGCTGTCATGGCCAGATCTTCGGAAATTCGTCCGGCTACAAATTCCAGGGCATATTCCAGTTTCCAGTTCTGCCCGCCGGGGCCCAGAATCTCCTTCAGAATGGCGGTGGCTCCACGGGAAGCAGCTGCCATCTCCCAGTCCTTCTTCATGATGTGGATGCTCTCTTCAAAATCCTTGATCTTGTTTTCGAGAAGGGTGGCGCCGATAGCCAGTTTACGGTCAAGATTGGCAAATATATTGGACCTTGCAGCGTATTTGGTGGTCCATTCAATGTTCTTTTCGAGGGTGGTGTTCATCCGGGTTCCCGCTGAGGTGGCATTGATGAACTGCTGCTGAAGCTCTACATATTCATCGGTCTCCTTTACGGCATCTCCTTTCTCGGCTAACAATTTATCTATTCGGGCTTTGATTTCTCCGGCTTTTTTGGTTAACCGCTGAACTTCGGTCTTTGAATTTTCAGCCACGGTCCGGGTTTCGTTCGACATCTGTTCAAAATCATTACGCAGCTGTTTGATCTTGGCTTTATGCTTTAAAAACTGATCATGGGTCTCCCACATCTTTGTTTTTTGCTCTTCCAGTTCATCAAAGGGATTCCAGCGGATGATCGCTTTGTGAAACCAGCGGACAATCCTGCGGAAAAGCTTGAAAATGGCAGGCAGCAGCAGAATTACCAGGATCACGGCCAGCACGGAGACAATCACAGCCAGTACCTGGCTCAAGGCACCGAAAACGGCCGGAATAATCCATTTCACTGTGCCATACCCGAGAACCGCGAGCAATATCAGGGCGACCAGGGCACCTATGGGCTTTTCACCCGTGCGCCATTTTCCCAATGTCTCTTTTCCTTTTTCCACCAGTTTGGCGTCATCGAAATATTTCATGATCGGCAACTGGGTAACTGTTTTTGTTTCCGTTTGCATGATAAATGGTTTATGCTGTTATGTAAGGTTTGATTTTATACCGGCTTCAATATCCACAATGCTCAGGATCACCTGTTCCTTGGCGTTTCTGATGGCGCTGATCTTACGGTCTATTTCAATCAGCTGATTTCCGTATTTCTGGTCGATGGCCATCAGTTGGTTGTTCAACGCTACATCCTGGTTCTGAAGTTCCTGGATCTGACGAGTCAGTTGTTCAATTTTTGATCTGATCTCACCCAGGTTTCTGTCCAGGTTGTTCCTTTCTGTTTCCTTGTCGGCCTGCAGGCCCTGTTTTTTGGCCTCTCCCTTGCCTATTTCCGCTTCAGCAGTCCGCTGGACCACGTCCTTATAGTACATGGCACTCTGAAGCAGCCGGGAGGCAGTGAGTGACTTGTCCATTTTTTGGGCGATCCGGAAGACCGTTTTATACACTTCCGGATCCGGATTTTGCTTCTCCTCAAAAAGAGATTCGGTAAATTCCAGAAAATCAAATCCGGGCTGATTGTTCTGATTAATCAGGTTCTGTAACCTTTGCACGAAATCTTCCACCAAATTTTGATCCTGAACACCAACGGATGGGCGGGAAAATGAGGTGGTATTGAAGTTTTCCTGCACTGGCTTTTCATAGCTTTCTGTTTTCAGAATAGGCTTTTCTTCATGCTGAGGTTCCGTTTCCCTGAAAAACAGACTTCTGAAACTAAATCCTTTATCCTTTTCTGACATCGCTGGTTTAAATTATCTGATTAGTTGTTCTAGTGCCCGAAATGTTACAAAACCAACAGAAATAAGTGTCGGCTTCCTAAATAACATCCGTCACCCTGACAAATATACGAAGCAGTTGCGAATTCGCGAGAAAAAAGAACCGGAATAATGGCTGATTCTTCGTTTTAGTCGAATCCGGAATGGCTGGGCTCTGTCGCAATTCCGGTTCCGGATAGAAACAAAATTTTACTGTTCCGCAACATATCATCTTCAACCAAAGCAATTATTTATAAATTTGTTGGCCGTGTATAATCCGGATCGGGGGACACCGGAGCCGGAAAAATGATTTTTTACGGTAGGTTGGAATCGGCAAGCAACTTAGTAAATATAAAATAAATATACTTATGGATACAACTAAAAAAGTGGCGATCGGTGTGGATGTCGGGGGTACCAATACGGCTATCGGAGTGGTGGATCCTGATGGGAATGTGATGATCAAGGACAATATTCCTACGGCTACCCATGGCGATTTTGAAAGATTTATCGAGGACCTTGCAGCTGCGATCAAGGTTCAGATCTCCTCGGCCAAACTTTTGAATGAAAATCTGGAAGTGCTGGGGATCGGAATTGGTGCACCGAACGGCAATTATTACAATGGAACGATTGAATATGCACCCAACCTTTCGTTCAGGGGAGTTCTTCATTTTGTCAAGCTGGCACGGAACCATTTCCCGGACATGCCGGCTTTGGCGCTGACCAACGATGCCAATGCGGCAGCCATCGGTGAAATGATTTACGGGGGAGCCCGCAATATGAAGAACTTTGTGATGTACACCCTGGGAACAGGTGTGGGTAGCGGTGTGGTGGTAAACGGTGACCTGGTTTACGGGCATGACGGATTTGCCGGAGAATGCGGACATACCACCCTGATTCCTGGAGGAAGGCTTTGCGGTTGTGGTTCGCTCGGACACCTGGAAGCCTATTGTTCGGCTCCC
>CAYWTT010000084.1:0-10739 GCA_964461245.1 uncultured Prolixibacteraceae bacterium
TCCCTTTTAAGGATGGGGTCCTGGGTTCGAATCCCAGCTGAGTCACCGCTTAGCAGTAAGCCCTGCAGATTTAATCTGCAGGGCTTTTTCTATTGAGCTGCCTGGAATTTCTGCCTGAGAAAATAGTATATCTTTGAAGCTCATTTTTCGTTGTCTTGAAATGTTTGAAGTCAAATAGCGAGCTTTTGCTTCTGGTTAAAGAGGGAGACAGGGTAGCTTTCTATAATATCTATGAAAGATATTGCAGAAGGTTATATGGATTCGTATTGAGGTATATCAAGCTGGAAGAAGATGCAGAAGAGATTGTTCAGGAAGTGTTTGTTAAAATCTGGGAAAACCGGCACAAGATCGATGCTTACTCCTCTTTCGAGTCCTTTTTGTTTACGATTGCCTATAATACTACGATGACCCTTTTTCGTAAGAGGGTAAATGAAAAAAAATACCTGGAACATCTAAAATCCTTGCAGACATTTGAGCAAGCTCCCGACCTTTTGGATGAAATTCATTTCAACGAGTTGAGCAGGAGGGTGGAAATGCTGTTAAACGAGCTGACTCCGCGCCAAAAAGAGATATTTCAACTCAGCCGAGAAAAAGGGCTGACCCATGACGAGATAGCCCAAGAGCTCAATATTTCGGTTAATACCGTCAAAAAACACATGGCCAATACCCTTGCTTTTTTAAAAACTCATATTGATACCAGTCTGATGGTCAATTTGTTGTTTGTGCACCTGTTTCTTTCATGAAATTTTTTTCATATTTCATATACTCCCTTATTGCTGTTTGAGCGTATTACTTTTCGAAACAAAACAGAACTTAGGAGCATTTGTCAGGCTTAATTGTACTTTCTGTTGAGGAAATGCAGCCAGAGGATTAAAATGAAAAAGGAAACGATTATAAAATTTTTGAATAACCACTCTACCGAGGCTGAGCTGGAAGAGGTTGTCAAATGGGCAAAAGAGGAGGCTTTCAGTAAAGAAAGTATGGAGTGGGGGCTCCGTGACTGGAATCTGTATCAGGCGAGCGAGGAGGGGGAAGATGATGAAAAATTCAGTCTGCTGTTTGACAAGATCCAACTCCAAATAAACGCGAAAGGTAATGAGCTTCAACAGAAGGGAAATCGGAGAGCACTGCTGCCCTTGTTGGTGAGCTGGTCAACCAGGGCGGCTGCCATTTTACTGATACCGGTCCTTATTCTCCTGTTTTATACTCTTTCAGAAAAAAGGGCAGTGTCAATCAGGTATGCAAACCAGCGGATTGATTCGTTGGAGATTATAGCGCCCATTGGGTCAAGAAGCGTGCTCCAGTTGCCCGACGGGTCCACTGTGCATTTAAACTACGGGAGCAAGATTAAATATCCGCAATTTTTTTCGGGTAATACCAGAGAAATATTGCTGGAAGGCGAGGGGTATTTCGATGTGGTTACCGATCCGGATAAACCTTTTATTGTAAAGGCAGGAGGATTGAGCGTAAAAGCTTTGGGGACTGCTTTTAATGTGCTGGCTTATCCCGACAGGAAAATTATTGAAACAACGCTGGTGAGCGGAAAGGTTGTTTTGGAGCAAAACAGTACGGAGAGAATGGCTAAACCCATCGGAGTCCTGTTGCCCGGGATGCATGTGGCGTTCAATTCGGAGACCGGGAGCATTTCAAAAACCCAGGGAAATGTGGAGAAATATATTGGTTGGAAGGATGGAAAATTAATTTTTGAAGATGCAACCATTGCTCAGGTTGCCGATCGGCTGAACCGAATGTTTAATGTTGACATTGAGATTGCGGATGACAATGACGTTAAAGATTTTATCTACACGGTTACGTTTGTCAATGAGCCGCTTTTCCAGATACTCGACCTGATGACGATCGCAACTCCGATAAAATACAAGGCGCTCCCGAGGATGAAAATGCCGGATGGTACCTTTTCGAAACAAAAAATAATAATTGAAAAAAGATAATGAGCCGTTACTAACCCATAAAAACTATTTAGCCTATGAAGAGATAAACCGAGCTAAAAAAACAGGGAAATGCGCCAACATCTCCCTGGTGATTGTAAATAAATTAACCCTGCATCCAGGGTAGTATAAATCTAATCAACACAAAATTATGAAAAAAAACAGAGAAGTGATCGGGAGGACAAAATTTCCCGAAAAAGAAAAATTGTTCAGGATTATGAAACTAACTAGCTTCTTTCTCATACTTTCGATGGTCAGTGTTTGGGCAGCTGAAACCTATTCCCAAACAAAAACATTGACGCTTAATGTGAAGAGGACCACAATTAAAGAAGTACTGTCCAAAATCGAAGAGCAAAGCGAGTTTTCGTTTATGTACAGTGGCAAATACATTGATGTGAACAGAGAGGTCACACTGCACGCCGAGAACCAGAAGGTTGAGTCAATATTAGAGACATTGTTTGCCGGGACCAATATCAGTTATACGATCAAAGACAGATTCATTGTACTGTCTGCTCTTGAAATGGGGGGCACCCTAATTGTTGAGCAGCAACCAAAAAGCATTTCGGGGAAAGTAACCGATATCTCCGGACTGCCTTTGCCGGGAGTTACCGTGTTGGTAAAAGGAACAGCCAACGGTACGATTACCGATGCAGGCGGTGATTATTCACTGGTCAATGTTACGGAAGATGCAACTTTAATCTTTTCGTTTGTGGGGATGAAGGCACAGGAAATTCAGGTTGGCGGGAAAACAATCCTTAATGTAACACTGAAAGAAGAAACGATTGGAATTGAGGAGGTGGTAGCCATTGGATATGGAACAATGAAAAAAACTGATTTAACGGGGGCTGTCAGTAGAGCGGATTTAGAATCATTTGAAAATCAACCTAATGTTTCAATAATGCAATCGTTACAAGGTTCAGTTGCGGGATTAAACGTTAGTCAGGTTAATCAAGCCGGGCAAGACCCAAGTTTTAGCATCAGAGGGCGAACTTCTATTTCAGGTCAACAACGACCGTTAATTGTGTTGGATGGCGTGATATTCCGTGGTAGCTTAATCGATATTAATCCGGATGATATTGAAGGAATAGATATCTTGAAGGACAATAGTGCCGCAGCCGTGTATGGTTCACAAGCCTCCAATGGTGTCATGCTCATTACTTCAAAATCGGGAAAAGGCAAAGGTAGGAAGCCTTTGATCAGTTATTCTGCAACTGCGACTTTTAAGTCGCCAGCTTTTGAACTAAGACCGGGTACAGCAGAAGATTTCATCAAAAAAAATATTGAAACTGATTTTTATTTCAGCAGAACTGCTGAATCAGGTTATCTGGAACCAGCCCCTGACTATAATCCTACTTATCGGTTTAAAACCAATGCACAGATTGACAATTATAATGCAGGATTATCTACTGATTGGTATGATGAATTGACCAATGACATTAGTTTTATGCAAAGCCACAATATAAGTTTTACATGCCAGAACGAACACATGGATTATTTTATTTCAGTTGGTTATACCAGTGACCAAGGGCATATGGTCAACGAGAATTATAAAAGGTATAATGCCCGCATCAATGTTGAGAACCATTTGGCAAGCTGGCTTACGATGGGAATTCAAACATTTGCTACAAAAAGTGATTATTCAGGTCTGATTCCGGGTTTAGCAAATAGGTATAGGATGCCTTACGATGCGGCTTATGATGCTGATGGTAAAATCGTTAATAATCCGGGAGATATGGAAATCAACCCACTCCTTGTAATAGACGCAGAGAATTCAGATTTACGAAATAACTTTTTTGGAAATATCTACGCAAATGTTGATATACCATTCATAAAAGGGTTATCCTATAGATTCAATTTTAGCGGAAATTATGAAGCAAATCGGGACTATACTTTTCGGTTTTGGGAACAGGGTTTTACAGGAAAGGGAAGTAAAAGCTACAGTGATCAGCATGATATTTCATCTGATAATATAATAACTTACAAGCAAAGATTTAACGATATTCATAATTTGAATATCACCCTAGTCTATGGATTTGAAAAACGAAAATATGACGGGACACTTGCTGAATCCTCAGAATTCATTAATCCGGTATTAGGGTACAATCGTCTTCAGGCAGGTAACTCTGAACTTCAAAGTGTAGAATCAGGCGCTTGGGAAGAGTCGAGTCTTTATAGTATGGGTAGACTTTTTTATAGTCTCCGGGATAGATACAATATCACCGGGACTATCAGAAGAGATGGGTTTTCAGGTTTCAGCGAGAAAAACAAATTCGGTTTGTTCCCTTCAGTAGCCCTTGCATGGAATCTCTCTGAAGAATCTTTTTTCAAGAAACTTAAAACTGTAAGTTACCTGAAAGTAAGGGGATCTTATGGTTCTACCGGCAACAGAACAATTGGCAGGTATCAGACGCTGGCCAAAGTGTCTGGTAGTTATAACTATATAACGGCATCCGGCACACCGGCATATGGACAAGAAATTACCAGCCTGGCAAGTTCAGATTTGAAGTGGGAAACAACAACCGGTTTTAATTTTGGAGTAGACTTTGGATTGATTAATTCGAGGTTATCCGGGTCAATGGAATATTACAATAATAACACAACGAACCTGCTGTATAATGTTGATATACCAAGTATTGGCAGATTTGCTAAATTCCCTGACAACCTTGGAAAAATTCATAATCATGGTATAGAAATTTCTGTTTCTTCACGAAATATTGATAAAAAATATTTCACATGGACCAGCCATTTTGTTTTCTCAAGAAATAGGGATGAACTGAAAGAACTGCTTGGATTTGATAATGATGGTGACGGGAAAGAAGATAATCTTGTTTCGGAAGGTCTGTTTATTGGGGAACCTTTAAGTGTTAATTATGATTATAAAATTACAGGAGAATTGTACCAGCTTAGTGACGAAATCCCACCAGGAGCCGGGGTTGGGTCCTTTAAAATTATCGATCGAAACAACGATGGGAAAATTGACCCTGACGACTATGAAATACTAAACTATCGTGACCCGTCGTACCGTTTCAGTATAGGGAATAATCTCAGGTATAAAAATTTGTCGCTCACTATTTTTATCAATTCAGTTCAGGGAGGGAAAAATTATTATTATGGCGCTGATAACCTTTTATACCATGACTACTCTAACGGATTTAATAATCCATTTGACGTACAGCATTTTACTCTTAATTTCCCAAAAGGACTTGATTATTGGCTACCTGAGAATCCTAATGCTAAATATCAAAGAATTGACGTTAAGTTAGATGGTGCACGAACAACCCGTTGGACTCAAAGAAATTTCGTCAGGTTGCAGGATATTTCATTAGCCTACAATTTTAGTACCCAATTTCTTAATAAAATCGGAGTAAGCAAACTGAAACTTTTCCTAAGCGGGAAAAATCTGTTGACTTTAACAAAATGGCCTGGATGGGATCCTGAAACCGGACAGGCAATTAACAGGGATGGACGTCCTGTTATGAAAAGTTATTCGTTAGGATTAAATTTGGAATTTTAAATCGTTATATAGAAATGGAAAAGACTATAAATTTATTACCATGTTATATGGAAATCTTTAAGAAAATCATTTTGACTGTGATTGTTCTTGTTATTTGTTTTTCGTGTAATGAAAAAGAATATCTGAGAGAAATCCCTTTAGATTTTTATGCGCCAGAAAATTCGTATGTTACTTCCAAGGATTTTGATGCCGCAATATATGGATTACATTCTTTATACAGGACTGCTTTCTGGAACGACAGGCAGCCGCGTCATCTTTGGATAGGCTCTGATCTGGTGGAAAGTTATTATGATGTTTTGCAACAACAAGATTTCCAGGCTTTATGGGGTCCCACAGGAGAATTATCTTCTGATTTTTGGTCACATTCTTATCATCTGATTTATAATGCCAATGCAATCATCGGACGATCTGAAAGTGACCTAACTGAGCTTACCGACACTGAAAAGACGATATATCAGGCTGAAGCCAGATTTTGGAGGGGCTATATCTATACTTTCATGGCACACATGTGGGGTGGCGTGCCTCTTGTTTTGGAGGAAACACAAAGTCCTAAAAGGGATTATGTAAGGGCAACCCGGCAGGAAGTGTATGAACAATGTGCAGATGATTTGAAATTTGCTGCGGATAATTTACCAGACATTGGTATAGCGGATGAATCAAGGATCAATAAGTTAGCTGCCAGCCACGTTTTGGCCGAAGTGTATATTTCATTAGGTAGGTGGCAGGATGCAATCGATGAAGCTTCCAAAGTAATTAGTCATCCGGCTACTGCATTGATGACCGAACGCTTCGGTACCAGTCAGGAAAAGATGTTCAATGATCCTGATTGGGAGGGAGATCTTTATTGGGATTTGTTCAGGCAAGGTAATCAGGATAGATTCAGAGGTAACACCGAATCTATTTGGGTACTTCAGTTTAGTAACGAATATTCTACTCCGGGCGGTGGTGAATCCAGTGATTATATCCTTGCACGTAATGTTTGTCCAGATTTAACCAAGGCAATGATTCTGCAAAGTAATGGGAAAACATCTCCTGTGCTTGCCAAGCCCAATACATACTATAGCAATCGAGGGGTTGGTTATTGTAAGCCAAGTCCTTATTATTTTAATACCTTGTGGGCAAAAAGTGGTGATGGAGATATGAGGTGTTCAAAATGGAATATAGTTCGCGATTATAAAGTGCTTAATCCTTCAAACCAATACAATGGGAAGTGGGTGATAGCTGATAACCTTCCGTTAATAAAAGCTCTGGCGAACGATACATCACAATTCTTTTATCCCACATTAACAAAGACAGTGACACCCGGTATGGACCCCAAAGAATTATGGGACCAGGATCAGACGATTCCGGGATCACTAAGAACCTCTGCAAGAAGAACATGGCGTAAGCACTATCAAATAAGGCTTGCAGAAACGTACCTGTTAAGGGCTGAGGCATATTTGGGGAAGGGGGATGCGACCAAAGCAGCCGAAGACATTAATGTAGTACGGAGAAGGGCAAATGCCCCTGATGTAACTCCCGCCAAAGTTGATATTGAATATATTCTGGATGAGCGTATGCGTGAACTTGCTTTCGAAGAACTGAGGCTTGTTACTTTGGCTAGGCTTGGTAAAATGGTTGACAGGACAAAAAGGATAAATCCGGTTGCGGGAAGGTCAATAAAAAGCCATCAGAATTTATGGGCCATACCTTTTAGTGAAATAACCAAAAACACAGAAGCTATTCTGGAACAAAACCCAGGATATTGAATCTCATGAATAATGCTTTTGGGAGCTTAATAAGAGATGAGAACAGGCTTTCCGAAATTCAGCAGGCAGACGCTGGTTCTAAATCGCTTTTAAGTAGATAGTATTAAAGGTTATGGGAGGTAGACTTAGTTTTACTTTGACACATTTGAGAAAACTGGCTGTTTTTATCCTGCCCTCTGAAGGGAACAGCCAGTTTTTTCTCCTGATACCCTTCAGTTTTTTAGACAATACGCTCCCATTTTAATTTTACAATATTTTATTTTAAGATTATGATTAGATATTTTATCAATGTTTTGCTTATACATGTACTTCTAATTTCTTGCAGTCCATGTAATAAAAAAACATTCAGTTATAAGCAAAGTTTTTCACCGATCAGTTCTGAGTTTGTTGGAGACTCATCAATTCGCCTAGTATTTGCCGATGTGCGAGAGGAATTAAGCTTATCTGCTTATGCTGGAGTTAAGGCTAACTGGATTCTAGCGGATAATGGTGTCAAAGTTGTTGGCAGCAGAAATAAAGAAGTTTTGAGAAGAAAAAAACTGATTGACAAAGTTTACAATGGACAGAGACCATATGCTATCGCTAGGGATTATCGAGTCCCCTGGTTGACTTTATCTATGGGAGATTTGAATTGGTGTGACTACACTGTTTCAACAACTGTTAATTTTGAAAAACAATCGATTGCCGGTATCGCATTCAGGTATCTCAATTCGAGGGAATATTATGCATTTATTCTCGATGCAGAACGCGGAGTAGTTAAACTTGTACTCCGTAAAATGGATCAAGAAGCAACTGCTGACCGCCTGGCTTGGGATGAACTGCAGACTGTAAACTATAAATTATTAACTGGCCAAACTTACAACATCAAAGCTGAAGTTGATGAAAATAAAATAATATGCTCTATAAATGATTCAGTAATAATAAAAATTGAAGATTCATACAGAAATCAAGGAAAAGTTGCTCTTATTGCAGATGAACCCGTTGAATTTGGACCGGTTACAGTTGCTGGCAAAATGTCTATTTCTGAAGCAATCAAAACTCCTGAATTTGCGAAACCTGAATTAGTTTATGAGCTTCCCTTGCCAGGTGAAAATGTTAGACGTGAATTCTATTTTCTTGATCCTGATTCGGACGGGGAAAGGGAAATAATTATCTCGGAACAACAAGGTGATAAGTTTTCTTACAGATGCATAGAGTTCGATGGAACAGAATTATGGAAAATTGATGACATAAAATATCCAACTACCGAAAGCGGCGATTTTGTTATACAGGTATTTGACATTAATGGCGATGGTAAAAACGAAATAGTAGCAGCAATTGATTTTCAAATTCAGGTACGAGATGGAAAAACAGGAGAATTACTGAAGACGGTATCCACTCCAAATCAAAATCCATATTTTGACAGCCGTAACTATCCTTATCAAAAGTTACTTGGAGATGCTATTTGTCCTGTTAAAAATGCCTTGGATAAACCCCTCGGTTTTTATATTAAGGACAGATATACGAACATATGGTTATATGATAATAACTTAAATCAACTCTGGCACAAAGCGTTAGGTACTGGACACTTTCCGCTGCCAGTAGATATTAATAATGATGGTGTTGATGAAATTCTGGCTTGTCATACGCTACTGAAAGCGGATGGTTCTGTAATATGGAAACTGCCGTTAGAGGACCATATAGATAATATTGCGTATGTGTCGCTTAATCCCGACAAAGAACCTAAGTATTTTTATTTAGCCGCAGGGGAGATGGGATTGCTTAAACTAGATCCATCTAATGGTGAAATACTTAAACGATTTGAGGGAGGCCACATTCAGGCAATAACAATTGCGGATTTTCTACCTGAAAAAGAAGGTCTTGAACTGTTGACTGTAACTACTTGGAGGGAAGATCAGATTCGCTATTTGTTTGACAAAGATTTAAATTTAGTTTCTACCTGGAGCGGCCCGGCAGGATGGGATACAGTTCCCTGGGGGATTAATGGAAGAGGACTATTGATAGGTTCTAATGGGATTGTGGATCCACTCAACGGAGAACTTCTTTATGCTTGTTCTTTCGGTAGAGTATTAAATGTATTATCAGACAGCCGATGGGGAAATGCTTTAGTTGTGACCGAAGAAGATAATTATCTTAAAATTTACTCTTCATCGATTGACTCAAGATTGAAACCGGTTCATTTTTTATATGATGACCTCCAATCTCTTTATCTACCAAAAGTTTCAACAAATTTTTATAAATGAATTAAGGACTCAATAAAATGAAAGGAAAAATTATTGTAATTATATATCTACTTATGGTTTTTTTTGTTAATGGTCAAAATAAAACCAAAGAGTATGATCTTAAACATTGGTCTAAAGGTAAAACGCCTGAAGAAATAGGAATACGAATTTCTGAAAAATTTCTGGCAACACCTCATACACGAGCCTCTGGGACGACTCCTGGAGTTGATTATACAGCTCCTCCTAAATATATTAATTATCCCGAGGTTTGCACTTGGCTGGGGGGATTATGGTTTGCCCGAGTTACAAAGAATGATGATTTATTCAGACAATTGGAATATCGATTCATTATTTTGCTGAAAGAAAAAAAAGACCTCTTGCCTAAACCTGATCATTTAGACAATAATGTATTCGGTTCGGTTCCTCTAGAGTTATTCCTTAAAACAAAAAACAATAAGTATCTTGATTTGGGATTATTATATGCTGATTCTCAATGGAAACTACCTGAAGACAGCAATCCAAAACAGAAGGAATGGGCAAGGCAAGATTTTTCCTGGCAAACCAGACTCTGGATTGACGATATGTTCATGATAACAGCCCTTCAGTCACAAGCATATCGGGCAACCTTAGATACTAAATATATCAATAGAGCTGCCAAGGAAATGGTTATGTACTTAGACGAACTTCAATTGGAAAATGGACTATTTTATCATACACCTATTGCCCAGTACAGTTGGGGGCGTGGTAATGGCTGGATGGCTGTTGGAATGGCCGAGTTACTTCGCGTTTTGCCAAAATCCAATCCGAATTGGGCAAGAATAATGACGGGTTATCATAAAATGATGGCTGCTTTATTAAAATACCAAGCGGAAGATGGAATGTGGAGACAAATAATCGACGATCCGGCTCTATGGAAAGAGACTTCAAGTACGGCTATGTTTACTTACGCCATGATTGTCGGAGTGAAAAATGGTTGGCTTGATAAAAAACAATATGGGGCTTCTGCCCGAAAAGCATGGCTTGAATTGATCACTTATATTAATGAAGATTATCTTCTAACTGAAATTTGTTCTGGAACGAGAGCACGCAATGATCGTGAACACTATGTCAATAGACCCCGGATTGTAGGCGATTTCCATGGGCAGGCTCCATTACTCTGGTGTGCAACCGCTTTGCTGCGTAAATAATATTTTTCGCTCTAAACAATACCATTATATCTTTAGCCAACCACTAAATCCTGTCTATCATGAAAAATAAGGTAATGTGGTCAAAAATAGTTGGTGATTTTTAGGAAAATAATTAGTAAACT
>CAYWTT010000085.1:0-10618 GCA_964461245.1 uncultured Prolixibacteraceae bacterium
ACGAAAGCGATGAAGATACCAACAAAAATATTGAGAAAAACCAGCCAGATCAGTCCCATCCCATAAACCCCGGCAATCCCGCCAAAACCGACAATTGCAGAGGTGGAAATAAAAGTGGCACCATATGACATGGCCATTACAAACGGATGGCTTTCACGCCCGGCTAACAGATAGTCTTTGGCTGTTTTTGTTTTCCTGTATCCCACATAGCCCAAGTAAGCAATCAGCAGCATGTAAAGGATCACGACAAGTCCTAAGATGAATGTATTCATAACAGCAGATTTAAAGCATTTCCTTTAATTCGTCATCCTGTTTTTCCCATTCCATATCCTGTTCCTGATTTTCGGGAACAACAACATCACTTTTATTCCAGTTTTTCACACTGAAGATCACACAGGCGGCCACACTCAGCAAAGTAAGCAAGTAGCCCATCCAGATCACGGGGTCGGGTATTCCAAACATAATTTAAGTTTTATTAGTATGATTACTCAGATTCCTTTATCCTTTTTCCACAAGATCGGTTAATGACCGTTTCCATACACCACTTCATCTGGCAGTTCTGATATGCCTGCTTCCTTAAGCCGTTCCCTGGCCGTGCGGATGTCGGGAACATCCAGGACCAGTACAGCCGGATTGTTAATCCCCGCATTGCGTCCGAATGCATTGTCGAAACTGATTCCAACGCGAGCTATCTGCATCAGCAGATCATCCAGACCTCCTATTCTGTCTTGCATTTCAAGCGCAAGCACTTCCCTTAAAGTGGCCGTAAAACCCTTCTCTGCCAGTGCACTGCATGCCTTTTCAGGTTTGCTCACCAAAAGGTTTAAAATGCCCCAGCCGTTTACCGTGTTGGTCAGAGTCATCGTTTTAATATCGATATCCTGCTCTTTCAACACATGGGTCACTTTCTCAAAATGACCGATTTTATTTTCCAGAAAAATGGACACCAGGAACGCCATTACTTTTTTAATTTATGATTAGCATGTATGTTTTATTTATTTCTCTTGTCAAACACCCTGACTGCTTTTCCTTCCGCCTTGGGTATTGAACCGGGTTCAACCAGCCTGATCTTCGGGGTGACAAGCACCTCATCACGGATCAGGTGCGTTATCTTTTTCTGGAGTTTATCGAGAAAAACCAGGTCTCCTCTGAACCACTCCCTTTTTACTTCCACATCGATCAACATTTCATCCAGATCGTTGATATTCTCGAGGGTTATCCGGTAGTCATCGCCCACTTCGGGAATTTTGAGCAATACTCCTTCAATCTGCATCGGAAAAACGTTGCAGCCCCGGATAATGAACATATCATCTGACCGGCCGGTGATCCGGTCAATCCGGCGATGGGTCCTGCCACAGGGGCACTCCCCGGGAATGATCCGGGTTATGTCGCGGGTGCGGTACCGGATTAACGGATTGGCTTCCCGGTCGAGGGTGGTCATTACCAACTCCCCGAATTCTCCGTCAGGAACAGGTTTCAGTGTTTGCGGATTTACAATCTCCACGAAGTAAGCATCCTCCCAAATGTGCAATCCATTTTGATATTCACATTCAAAAGCCACTCCTGGTCCATTCATTTCACTGAGGCCGAATGAGTTATAGGCTTTAATCCCATACATCTCCTGGATTCTCTGACGTTGCTCTTCGGTGTGGGGTTCAGCACCAATTACCATCAGCCTCAGCCTGGTATCAGTCCTGGGATCCAGTCCTTCTTCCCTGAATACGTCGTAAAGCCTTCCCAGATAGCTGGGGATCGTGTGAATAGCGGTTGTACCGTAGTCGCGCATCAGTCTGATCTGTCGCAGGCTGTTCCCTGCCCCTGCAGGAATGCTCAGTGCCCCGAGTCTTTCAATCCCGTACTGAAATCCCAAACCTCCGGTAAACAAACCATAACCGGCGATATTCTGAAACACATCGGTGTCCCGCACCCCGGCACAAAACAGGGATCTTGCCACCAAATTGGCCCAGGAATCGATATCATGCCGGCTGTGGAATATTACCGTCGGATTCCCGGTAGTTCCACTTGAGCTGTGTAACCGGATGATCTCCTTTTGTGGAAGAGTCAGAAATCCATAAGGGAAATTCTCCCGCAAATGTTGCTTGGTAGTAAAAGGCAGATTCTCAACCTCCGAAACATCCCCGAGCATTTTACCGCTTCTGCCGTTTTCAGAAAAAAGCTGCCTGTAATAAGGCGCCCGCTGAGCGTTCGACAGGGTTTTATTCAGCCTTGCCAGCTGCAACTGTTTTAATTCTTTCCGTGGGAGTGTTTCAAAATCTTTTTCCCAAAACATCATATCAGAATAAATAAAAAATAGTAAATAAACTTCGGAAATTGGTCACGAATTCCGCATTTTTAACTTTTCCCAAATCGGCATAATCGATGGTTCCGTAACTGGCCGATGTAATTTCCGGTTCCCATGAAGCCATGAAATTTTTCACTTTCCAGGTGAGTTGGGGAGCTAACCGGTAGCAGACATCCACGTCGGATCCCCTCGCGTAAAACGGACCTACAGGATTTTCGGAAGTACCCAGATTTTTCATATATCCTGCCAGAATGCCCACCTTCCAGGTTTCTCCATACATGAGATTCACGAAATTATACAGGTGATTGGTGGGAGTATAGGTCTCAAATCCCGTACGGGAATTGACTGAAGCCACGGCATATCCGCCGGGCAACAAACTTTCCGACACATTTTGGCCCCACATCGATTTGGCTTTGAGTTCAAATTTCCCCTGCGTATATTTCAGATATGCCAGTGCTGCCGAGGAAGATAGATTTTCAGTGGTTACATATTTCTTCCCATCCGAACCAGTGGTATATCTCCGTGGCTGAATAGTTTTCCAGTCGATTCCTGCTCCCAGGACCCAATGCTCATCAAAATACTGGAGCTGAAGATGAAGATTGGGTATCATCGCATCACGCTGATACCGGGCACTGGTGCCGTCGGGACCATAATTGATGTAGTTGATCTGATAAACCGCTGCCGCAATCACATCCAGATTATTAGTAAGATGGTGTGTGATCCTCAGCTGGGGGCTCCGGTTAAATACCTGGAAAGGAACCCCTGTATTCAATGCCATAACCCCGGGAAACACCTTTTCAATAAAGGTCGGATGCCAGGTCCGCCCGAACAACAACTGGGTTTTGGGCCAGTTAAATGTGGTGTATACATGGCGTAACCGGATGCTGTTGGCTGCATCTCCCCCGGTAAAGTCAATTTCCACATACGCACCGACCTTGACTTTACCCAGTTCCAATCCTGAAAACCGGGTGGCAAAACGGGTGGAAATATTAAACATCCGCGCACTGGGTTGGGCATTGATATCTTTCCCGTTGGCATCATAATCCGGTTTCATGGGCCATAGGGTATACAACCCATCCACAGCCTCCGAATTCCTGCGGGAATCGAATATGAAATCATTTTTTACGAATCCCGAGAAACCGAGATTCACCTTCTTCTCAGTCAGTATGGTTTGTGATATAGCAGGCAGATAGCCCAAAAGCAAACAAAATATAAATACTCTCTTCATACAAAAAGATTAATTTGGTTTAATTCCGGGAAAAAGTTGGACAGAGGAAGTTCATTTTACGCCAGGCCGGCGTAGAAGTAATCAAGAAGTCTGTAATATGGAAACTGAATAAACATCTCCCAAAAATATATAATTATTAACACAAACCTGAAAAAAATAAATATTTACTATAAAAATTGAGAAATAAATTACAAATTTAACCCAGAACCCTGTATCAATCCGTTTATTCTTTCCAACATTTTAAGATAATGTGAACCTTCCCAGTATATCCTTTTACATTCGGAACAGCGGTAAAAATCTTCAAAAACAGCTGTCAGCTCAGGTTTTACCAAACCAATGACCTCCTCCCGGTCCACCTCCTGCAAAATTCCGTTGCAAACCAGGCACCGGGTAAAAGGCCTGAATTGGCTCCAAAGGTCGAACCGTGTAATTACCTCCCTTAATTGATCAGGGGCTCTTGTCTCCCTGACATAATATCCGTGGTCTACTTTCTGCGATTTCAGCAGATCCCTGTCTCGGGTCAGTATAGTTCTTTTTTCCCGGACGGAAACATTGATGATCTCCATGTCCGACATCTTACCGGCAAACAGAGAGTCAAAACCCAGCATCCGCAAATCCCGTGTCAGTTTCCCCAGGTGGGCATCCACGATAAAACACGAGGACCGTAAAGGCTTTTTCCGGATTTCAGATATTTCCGAAATATCAAAAGTTTCAAATTCAGGGTAGACTGAGATAAGGTCGCCTTCTTCGACCTTTTGGGCTATGCCGGCAGATTGGCCATTGATGAGTATCAGGTCCACTGCAGAGTGGGGAACTCCCAGAGATTCAACTGCTTCCCTGACAGTTACCCTGCCTTTGAAAAAAAACTCAAATGATTTATGTTTCTGTGAAGGATGCAGAAAATCGTTCAACTCGGCATAGAACCTGATCATGGCCGATTTCGCTGATTTATCCCTGGCATTTTCCATCGCCTGATTCGCTGTTTCAGCTACAAGTTATGACTATTTTTTGTCTATTTTTACATTGTTAAACCAACTTATAAATGAAATGAAATACCTATTATCTGCCACTCTTGTCACTCTTGTATTGGCACTTTCCGCTCAGACCAAATCAGCCTTTAACACACCCCCGCTGAGTGTTGACACACCTGAGAGTGTGGGAATGTCGCCGGAACGGCTGGCAAGGATGGATGAAATGTTCAGGGAAGCCATCGAAGACGGAAATATTCCGGGAGCTGTTGCCTTGGTTGCCAGGCACGGAAAAATCGTCTATTTCAAAGCTTTCGGAACAGCCGATGCCAACGGGAGAAAAATGCAGACTGATGACATTTTCAGAATTGCTTCCCAAACGAAAGCCATTACCTCCACGGCGGTGATGATGCTTTGGGAAGAAGGAAAATTCCAGCTTGACGATCCGATCTCAAAGTATATTCCCGAATTCAAGAACCCCGGAGTATTAAATACTTTTACATACAGTGACACTTCTTATACCACCACTCCGGCAAAAAAAGAGATCACCATCCGCCATCTCCTGACGCATACCTCCGGATTGGGGTACGGTTTTATCGACAAGGACGAACGCTTCAGGATGATTTATGGTAAAGCCGGTATCATTGACGCATTTACGACTGATAACATCAAAATCGGGGATAATATCAGAAAACTGGCCAAGCTGCCGTTGCACCACAACCCGGGTGAAAAATTCACTTACAGTGAAGGGCTGGATGTTCTGGGCTATCTGATTGAGGTGATTTCCGGCCAGCCATTTGATGTTTTTCTGAGGGAAAGGCTGTTTAAACCGCTGGGGATGAATGACACCTGGTTTTATCTTCCAGCCGCGAAAGCCGGAAAACTGGTGAAGGTGCAGCAAATGGAAGACGGACGGTGGGTGAATGTTGCGCCAGGGGCGTTTGATCCGGATTATCCCCTGAAAGGGGCGAAGAGCTTTTTCTCAGGAGGCGGCGGACTGTGCAGCTCGGCAAAAGACTATGCCACTTTTCTGCAAATGTATCTCAATAAAGGAGAACTTAACGGGATCAGGATACTGAGCCGGACAACCATTGAATCGATGATGGGCAACCAGGTGGGTGATCTCTGGGAAAGCCCTGCCAGGTATTACGGACTCGCCTTCGGTGTGCTGACGGAAAAAGGTGAAGACAAAGGCGGACAGGGAAGTGTCGGCACCTTTGACTGGGGAGGCTATTTCAATACCCAGTATTTTGCCGATCCTGTGGAAGGCACCATCGGAATATTGATGAAACAAACCCGGGATGCCAAATCGGATAACACAGCCTGGAAATTCAGGATTCTGGTTGGACAGGCAATTGATGACTGACGACAAGGTTTGCCTTTTCAAAACCCGGCCAAACAATATGTAAAGCATTAAAATATAGTGTCATAGGGCCTATATTGTTTGATTTTTTCTTATCTTTATATCTTGGTAAAAGTGTGAATTCAGGAAATTTTTACATGTTCACCGGTTGTGCAACAAACTGAGATAATCAAGATGTTGGTGTATGAATGATTTTCACTGATTGAACAATTTAAAATCTATGTCATGAAAAAGGTTTCTTTGATTTGTCTGTTGACCTCTCTGGCATTTTCCCTTTCGGCACAGATCAATTATACGGTCAACATCAGATATGGAATGAACAAGACTAATCCTCCCTCTTACACTTTTACCAGCGACTTTTCCGATGGAGAAGCAAAATACTACTGGTATTTCGGGGAAGAAAGTTCATCTACAGATGTGACGCCTACCTGTACTTTCAGGTACACTAAAAATTATGTGATCACACTCAAGATTCTGGACAAATCAAATGTGGTTCATTATGGAAGGCTGGAAGCCCGGTTCGAAGGTGTCAACATCCTGACCTCTGCCTGCAAGGCTTATTTCACCTCTTCCCTCAGTGCGGTCGATGCAACCTCGGATACTCCTTTCAGAAAGGTTACTTTCAATAATCAATCCACAGGGAATATCAAAGAATACACATGGTCATTCGGAGATGGAACCACCAGCACTGAATTGAATCCTGTTCACGAATATGCCGCTTATGGGGAATACAAGGTTTGCCTGATCATTGCCACAACCGATGGTTGCAAAAGTGATTACTGCGCATCGGTAAGACTGACCGATCCGGCTCAGCCTGTTTTGTTGTCGGGAAAAGGATATGTAAAAGACAAATCAGAAATTGCCAGTTGCGGGCTGGTTATAGCACTGGAAAACGGTGCCGTGCTGATGCCGGTCATCATGGTCCCCAATTTCCTTTTAAAAGAGGGTCAATATGTGGAGTTGGTGTATGAAATTCTGCTCAATGTAGCCACCACCTGCCAGGTTGGGAAGCCGGCAAAGATTCATAAGATTGCAGAAATTCCTGCCTCCTCCGTGTGCAAGGCTTATTTTACCGCCACCAACGACCTGTGGTCCAATCCTGCCTTTATGAAAAAGGTGGTATTCAGCAATCTTTCCACGGGAGAAATCAAAGAGTGCAAATGGACATTCGGAGACGGGAGCACCAGCAATGAACTCAGGCCGGTCCACGAATACCCAAAATTCGGGGTTTATAACGCCTGTCTCAATATTGTGACCACTTCGGGATGTAAAAGTGAATATTGCGGCCAAGTGGTTGTCGACAGCATGAGTGTTATTACCTGTGGGTTTGACCTGGCAATTAAACAGAAAGATCTGTCGATCAATCTTTTCACCTTTTATGCCCTCTCAAAGTCAGAAATCAAGACATGGAAATGGAATTTTGGTGACGGGGGCACCAGCGACGCCCAGAATCCGGATCACCTGTATGAAAAACCGGGAACCTATGAAGTGACCTGTACCATTGTTACCTCTTCGGGTTGTACGGCCACCCGCACCACCCGGCTTACCGTTGCCGAGCCCGCCCTGCCGGTATGCCCGGGAGCCATGAGCCTCCTGCTGTTTGATCCATCAGGGAACCTGACGTACTGTAACGGGATGGCAATAGCTGAACTTCTTGATGTAGATGGCAAAGAATATGTAAGTGTTAAATACTCCTGGTCGAACGGGATGACGGGAGATACAGCCAGGAACCTCTGCCCGAATAAACAATATATGGTCCACGCGGTTGTTCCCCAGTTATGTCAGAAAAACACTTCTTTCGCCTTTCTTACTTCTCCTTCCTGGAAAGTAGAATCATCGAACGGGAAATATCTCTTTAATGTGATTACCCCGGCCGATAGTATCCTTTATCGTTGGGATTTCGGAGATGGGAAATATGCCTTTGGAAATGCAGTGGAATACAGCTATGAAAAAGAGGGGAGTTACAATGTCACACTTACGGCCATCAGCGGGAATTCAACAGCCGAAAGCACCCAGAAACTGGCCGTTGCGGCAAGCATCACTTCCATCGGCCACATTCCGGTGGCTGATCTGAAGGCATACCCCAACCCGGTAAAAGATTTTCTCACTCTTGACTTCGGTAAACCCGTCACAGGGAAGCTGAATATTGAGATGGAGAACGTGACAGGTCAGAAGGTCCTGACCCGAAGCATAATCCTGAACGGGAAGCATCATATCCTGTTGGGGACAACTCCTCTGCCCTGCGGCATATACCTGCTTAGAATGATCAGCGACAACCAAGTTTTGTCTGTTGTGAAAATTCAGAAAACCAAATAAACCGGAAGCAATCTTATCTTCAGATAACGGTAATATCAGCTGCCTTATTACTTACACACACCAGGGGAAGGTGTTTACCCCCGAAGGGTATCTTCTTAAAATCGGCGAAAAGCCTGACCCCGGTAAGCCCTGCCACATCCATTAGTTGGAGTAGCTCCTTGACCCCTATCCCCAGCAGGTCGGTCTCATTGTCAATAACCTCTCCCGTGGATTTCACCGTCAGTTTCGTATTGAAACGAATTTCCCGGCTACCGGGATTAAACCTGTACTTTCTGTCAAACCTGACCTCGTCATTTTCCAGGGTAGGCAAAGTGTCGACCTTATCCTGAAAAATATGGTCATAATTGAGAATCTGCAGGAAAAAGAGTCCGTCGGATTTTAAGACAGTCCGTACACCGCTGAAAAAATCACGCATCTGCATTGGATTCATCAAATGAACCAGGGTATTGCCAAAACAGATCACTCCATCAAATCTGGACCTTCCGAACAGACGGGCAATATGGAGCATGTTGGCTTTTCTCCAGGTGATTCTTCCATCGTCCCGGTTTCTTCTGGCTTCACTTAACAAAGCATCATTCAGATCTATGGCCGTGACCGTTGCTCCTTCCCGGGCAAGGGCAAAGGCCAGTTCACCGCTTCCACATCCCACATCGAGGAAGTTTTTGCCTTCAGGATTCCCCGACTCATTTTCAATGAAGGAGAGTTGAGCCGGATTCAGTGGGAATATCCCGGAATAGTACCGGGCGATGGAACCATAGAACCGATCATGTTCACTTTCGACTCTTAACATGGTGATTATTTTTCAATTCTGACACGTGCATCAACTGCAAGAATAGAGGTGGTGTTACCGATCAGAGGATTGATATCCATCTCCTTAATTTCGGTGGCAAAGCGGAGCAAGGTGGAAAGACGGGCAATGATCTGGGCGAACCTGCGGATATCCACACCACTCTTTCCCCTGTATCCTTTCAGTATATTATATGATTTCAGGTTATAAATCATGGAATAGACTTCATCCCTGGAAAGAGGAGCCAGTCCCGAGGTGAAATCTTTCATGACCTCCACATAAATCCCTCCCAAACCGCACAGAACCACATGCCCGTAAGGAGGTTCATACTTAGCACCGATGAAAAGTTCAGTCCCGAAAGCCATTTGGGCAAGCAAAACGGAAATGGCTCCATCAATCTTCATCAGGTGATGAAATTCCTTTATGACGCTTTCTTCATTTCTCACATTCAGTACTACTCCTCCGACATCGGTTTTATGGACCGGTCCCACTACTTTCATCACCAACGGGAAGCCGATTTCCCTGGCCGCATGTATGGCTTCCTTATGGCTTTTTACAACGATCTCCTTGACCGTAGGGATACCTGCTGCCAGGAATAACCGGTGCATCATATCCGGTGGCTGATATCCCGGTTCAGCCTGGTCTATGATCCTTCGTATCTCCGGGATATCCACCCCTTCCAGATAGATCCCCTGGTCAATGGGTTTGGGAGTATTCATGATTTTCGTGAGTGCGCGGCCCAGCAGTACTTCATCAGGGAAGTTCACATTCCCGTGGGAAAGGAACAGGGAGACCTCCTCTTTCACATCAATCACGGAAGGCAAAATCGGGAAAATGGGTTTATTGCACTGCCGCATTTTTTCTCCCAGAAGATCATATACCTCTTTCACAGGAACCAGTCCATTGCTTCCGAAGATCACAGCCATTCCATCCACGTCGAAATCGTTTTCGCAGGCATCAATAATGGCTTTCAACTGTTCAGCGGTTCCTGTTGCCAGGAAATCAACCGGATTCTCCACCGATGAACCGGGATAGAGTTTTTCTTTCAATGCGCGCTTGGCCGGTGAATCCTCAATGACCGGAATTTTAAGCCCTCCGTCTTCCAGTGCATCGGTGAGCATTACACCCGGCCCCCCGGCATGAGTGATGATGGCCATTTTATTGCCCTTCATTTCCTTGCACAGGAACACATTGGCCACGGTGACCAGTTCTTCCCGTCCGTAACACCTGACAATTCCTGCTTTCCGGAACAAGGCTTCGACAGCGGCATCCGAACTCACCATGGCTCCGGTGTGTGAGGAAGCTGCCCGACTGCCCGCTGACGAACTGCCTGCTTTGATGGCCGCAATACGGCATCCTTTTTTTATAAGGGAAGTGGCATGGAACAACAGTTTGTCGGGATTGCGGATCGACTCCAGATAGAGGAGTTTAACGGCTGAACTTGTTTCCTGATCATAGGTTTCATCCAGATGGGCAAGCACATCCTCCACTCCGGTCTGTGCACTGTTCCCCACCGACCAGACAGAGGAGAAACGCAGTCCTTTGGGGATTCCTGCTTCCATGATGAACACTGCAGTGGCTCCCGACCCGGAAATAAAATCACACCCTTTGGATGAAAGCGGGGGAATCGGCGTGGTAAAAACACTGGTATGAT
>CAYWTT010000086.1:0-10595 GCA_964461245.1 uncultured Prolixibacteraceae bacterium
CGATTGTAGTAGGTGTAATTGTGGACGATGCCATTGTCGTTCTGGAAAATATCTATCGTCACCTCGAAATGGGGAAAACACGCTGGCAGGCTTCCCTTGACGCCATCAGGGAGATTGGCATCACGGTAACTTCTATCACGGTGGTGCTGATTGCCGTATTTTTACCGATCGGATTTACCACAGGAATGTCGGGGCAGATGTTGCGTTCCTTCTCTCTGGTGGTAGTGGTATCCATCCTGTTAAGTCTTTTGGTGTCATTTACGCTGGTGCCTTTGCTTACTTCCCGTTTCGGAAAATTGAAAGTATTCAACCGGAACAAACCATTTGATCGTTTCCTGATGACCTTTGAGCAAATGATTCACAGTTTGAAATCGGCTATTCTTTCAGGGTTACGCTGGACACTGAACCATAAAATTGTAACCCTTGTTACCGTTACAGTATTGCTGATGAGTTCATTACTCCTGGTAAGCAAAGGTTTCATTCAGACAGAAATGATGGATGCGGGTGATCGCGGTGAATTCATTATTTCCATGGAACTGGATCGCTCAGCCACGATTGAACAAACCAACAGCCTTTGCCTGGAAGTGGAAAAAACCATGCTTTCTTATCCTGAGATTCAGAATGTATATACCAAAGTCGGGTCCAAAGGAGGAAGCATGACATTTACCGAAACCCCTTACAGCGCTGAGTTCAACGTGAAGCTGGTACCCAAAAAGGAACGGAGTCTGAGCGCAAAATTGTTTGGCAGAAAATTGCAAAATGATCTGAGTACAAAATTTGCAGGTCCGAAATTTAATTCGAAAGAAGTCAGTATGATCGGTAACACGACTTATCCGATCGAAATCTATGTCCGGAGCAACAATTTTGAACAGGCAAAAGCATACAGCCAGAAAGTGGTAAAGGAACTCCGAAGCATCGACGGGACTACCGATATTGAATCGTCGGTCGAAGCCGGAGATAAAGAAATGGTCATCACATTTGATCGGGAAAAGCTGGCCAGACTGGGTTTGACCATCGGAGAGATCGGACAGCAAATGTACATCTCCTATGAAGGGAACCGCGACCTCAAATTCCGGGATGGGCACAATGAATACGACATCTACATTTCGTTAGATGAATTTGATAAAAAGAGCCAGGCTGATGTGGAGAATATCTCCTTTGTAAACCGTGCAGGACAATCCATCAGGCTCTCGCAGGTGGCTGAAATAAGAGAAGGGGAAAGTCCTTCCACCCTGAATCGCTACAACAAACAGCCATCTGTCAGGATCCAGGGGAACATGATCGGAAAGACAATAGGTACAGTGGGAACCGAGATCAAAGAACGGTTATCAAGAACAGAAAAACCGGCTGAGGTGGATGTAGTGTATGCCGGTAGCATGGAACAGCAAAGTAAATCATTTTCGAGTATGGGAATTGCCCTGCTGGCTTCGATAATTTTCATGTATCTGATCATGGTTGCCCTGTACGACAGCTATTTATATCCGTTGGTCGTGATGTTGTCGTTGCCCCTTGCCATTATCGGTGCTCTTTTTGCTTTGGCTCTGTCAGGTAAAAGTCTCAGTTTATTCTCCATTATGGGCATCATCATGCTGATGGGGCTGGTAGCAAAAAATGCCATATTGGTGGTGGATTTTGCCAACACCCAGCAGGGGAAAGGTAAAAAGAGCGTGGAAGCAATTATTGAAGCAACTGCTGTGCGGTTCAGGCCAATTCTGATGACAAACCTGGCACTTATGGTCGGTTTGCTGCCTATTGCATTAAGTTCGGGTGCCGGTGCTGAATGGAAAAACGGCCTGGGTTGGGTTCTAATCGGAGGTCTGGCCAGTTCCATGTTCCTTTCATTCATTATCGTACCGGTACTTTATGTGATTATCGACCGGTTGGTGAAAAAGCATAATAAAACAGATATAACGAAGGAACTTGCTTCCCGTAAAGCTTTGGAAGCCGTAGCAAACTAAATATTCAATTTACTGTGATTTAATTTACTCTAAGATTTCCAGGTGTCATTAAGTTGACACCTGGATTTTCCCTTTCCTCACTGATCTGCTTATTCTTCAAAGCACTCTGTGATTTGTTCCCGTCCCACCGGTTATTTCTTTTCTGGCTTAAATATCACTTCCGAATACTCATTGCTCCAGGTATGGTCATCGGTCTTCCATAAATCCAGGTAAATCAGACCTTCCAATTCTTCAGGCAGACCACAGTCATAATTCCGGTTCTCTTTCCGGGGGCATGACCAGTAAAACGGATCTGTCATCCAGGATTCCAGGAAGACCGGTTGATCAAATTCGCGTCTCAGGCAGTTGCTGTCCAAGAATTTCCAGTAACAATCATGGAACATCCAGTTTTCAAGAAAAAGTAATTGTTCGTTTTCATAGCCTGAAGCAGTGGATGTGCTCTTTATCCGGTTATCAGCAGCTCCACTCATGGTGGAGACCGCTACCAGGATAAACATTGCCGTCAGAGTAATTCCAGTTTTCATTGTTTTCCGTTTAATGTCTCTGTCAATTTTTAGCTTCGCTTTCTGTTTTTCTATATTTAATAGACGTAAAAATGACACAACTGTTACACGTAAAAAGCCTCATAATCAGATAAATCGTGTGAAAAGACAGAAAACAGCTGTGAAATGACGAAACAAACCGGTAAAAGGGAAATATTCAAATATAGGCCTCTGAAAGAAAAGAAAGGATAAAAGATTGACTTTCATACTTTATTGCCGTAACTTGCTTCTGATGACTCAGGAAGGGAACGGTTCCCTGAAAGGATAATTCAATAAATTACAAAGGAGGAACGGACAATGAAAGTTTTTTTACTCATTATTGTGCTAATCACCTTCACACCGAAGCTGAATAGTCAGGTTCCGGAAGACAGCCTGAATACCGGTTTCCGCGTAAAAAAAGGAATCATAACCCTGAAGAACGGAAACAGTTACTTCTTTTCAGATCTGCGTTTTTCAACTGACTCGGTAAGATACCTCACTGCTGAAAAAAATCCCTATTCCTGCCTGGCAGATGAAGTGTGGCAGATTAAAAAGAACAGTCGGTCAACCGTGCCGGGAGCGCTGATTGGCGGAGGTGCCGGACTGTTTTTTGGAGTAAGTATGATGAAAGCACTTGAAGGGCTGATTGAAGTGTTCTCCTTCGGATATTATATTAAGAATGAAGACAAAGCAGAACGGACTCAGTTTATAGTTTTTTCCACCCTGATTGGGGCCGGGCTGGGGAGTTTGTGCGGAATGCTGATCCCGAACAACAAAGTGATATACTCTGGAGCGGTTGAGTCAATCTCCTTTCAGCCCCTGATTGTAACTGATAACAATCAGGTACCCTATGTCGGGATGAACATCAGGATTAATCTCAGGTAAGTGTGCCCGTCACGCATACGGTCTATGCTAACCCGAAGGTGTAAGTAACGTCGGAATCTTAAGTTTCATAAACGAATTTAATGATATTTATATAGTGTTTTAAAGCTGTGTTACCCTATCACTCAGCATAATTTGCATCCTTTTTTCAGTGTAATCCGTTTCCCGGAAAAAGTAAATGCAATAATTTATTTCCGGTAGAATTTCCTTAACCTGAAATTTTACTAATATTGATGCCCGGACAAATTGCATTTATTTATTTCTGCAAATCAACATGAAAGAACTGAACGTCATTGGTTTTGACAATGAAACATACCTCCGGGAACAAACCACTTCGATACTTGAACGGGTAAACCGGTTTAATGATAAGCTTTATCTGGAGTTCGGAGGGAAGATCCTTTTTGATTATCATGCAGCCAGGGTGCTACCCGGTTTCGATCCTAACGTGAAGATGCGGCTGCTTCAAAAGATGAAGGACAAGATCGATGTGATTCTTTGCATTCATGCCGGTGCCATTGAACGAAAAAAGGTCAGGGCAGATTTTGGCATCACCTATGATGTCGATGCCCTGAAAACCATAGACGATTTCAGGGAATGGGGTATAGAGATCACGGCAGTGGTGATCACCCGCTATGAGGACCAGCCACCCGTAAAAGCATTCAAAAACAAACTCGAATTAAGGGGAGTCAGGGTATATCTTCATTATCCCATAAACGGTTATCCTGCCGACATGGATCTGATTGTAAGTGACAGGGGATATGGTGCAAACCCATATATCGAAACGACCAAACCCATTGTGGTTGTGACCGGTCCCGGACCGGGAAGCGGCAAACTTGCCACCTGTCTATGTAATCTCTATCATGAATACAAAAAAGGAATCAAGGCGGGGTATGCAAAGTTTGAAACTTTCCCGATCTGGGACCTGCCGGTAAGTCACCTGGTAAACGTGGCTTATGAAGCAGCCACGGTTGACCTCAAAGACGAAGTGTTGATCGACCAACATCATTTGAAAGCTTACAATGTAAAGACCGTTAATTATAACCGGGATATTGAAGCGTTCCATCTGCTGAAACGGATCATAGAAAAAATTACAGGCGGAGTATCAATGTACCAATCCCCTACAGATATGGGAGTCAACCGGATCAGTGCGGGAATCGTGAATGACGGCATAATTACGGAAGCTTCCCACCAGGAGGTGATCAGGCGTTACTTCCGTTGTACCGCGGAATATGCCATGGGATTGGCTGACAAAGAAACCCTTGACCGGGCCAATGAGATCATGGATCGGATCGGAGCTAAAATTGAAGACAGGAAGGTGGTAATACCCGCCCGCATGGCAGCAACAGATGCCGAAAACTGCGGCAAAGGCAATGCGGGCATCTATTGCGGAGCCGCAGTGGAATTGAGCGACGGAACCCTCATTACCGGCAAAAACTCACCGCTGATGCACGCCGCTTCAAGCCTGATTCTGAATGCCACCAAACATCTTGCCGGACTTCCCGACAACCTGTACCTTTTGCCCCAGAGCATCATCGACTCGGTAACCCATTTGAAAAAAGACATTCTGAACGGGAAAATGGTCAGTCTCGATGTGGATGAAACACTCATTGTACTTGGCATCAGCGCCTTGTCTAACCCGACAGCACAAATGGCACTGGAGAACCTGAACAAGCTCCGCGGTTGTGAAGTTCACCTTACCCACATCCCTTCTCCTGGTGATGAGGCCGGATTGCGGAAACTGCAGGTAAACCTCACCTGTGATCCCCAGTTCCCCGGGAAAAGCCTTTTTATCAACTGAAAAACGACCGCCCTTCCTTATAGTCAATCACATAGGTGATCAGGAAACATCGGCAGTCATTCTTTATTCCTGTATTTCAGGAATTTGTAGTCCTATTTTACCCCCGCAGATTATATTTGACCATCCGTAAAATGATGTATTTTTGATGCGTAATAAATTCTTCTTTTTGTGTTCGATATAGGTTTTAAAGAGTCGCTGAAAAATGGAAAACCTGAGGCTTATAAGGAGTTGTTCAGGTTGTTGTATCCCCGTTTGAAGGGCTATTGTAAACTTTTTGTACACAATGGAAATGATGTGGAAGATATTCTCCAGGATTGTTTTCTCTCCTTGTGGGAGAAACGATTTTCCATCATTGTCGAAAAATCGATTGAAAGTTATCTTTTTATGATCCTCCGTAACCGGTGTTTAAATTACCTGAAAGATTTGAAACTGAAAGAAGAGATTGTCAAAACGGGGGTTACGGAGATTTCGGAATTACAGTACCTGTACCAGTTAGACTTTCTGGAAAAGGAAGAAAAAAGCATCGAAGAGCAACTGGTGATCGCACTCGAGAAGGCTGTCGATTTGCTGCCCCGCCAGATGAAACAGGTTTTTATCCAGTGTAAGATAAAAGGAAGAAAACAGAAAGAAACACAAAAGTGGCAGAGGAATTGGGGATTAGCATCAAAGCCATTGAAAAGCATATTTCTGCCGCAAAAAAACAGATTGGTGATAAACTGGTCCGGCAATTCCCCATTTGGGCTCCCCTTGTTTTATTTTGGCTTGAGTAAAGGAAGAGGAGGCTTTTTCCGATAATAACCAGCCGGTTTCCCGGAATGTTCTCAATCTTCGTACGGATAATCCATTAGACGTAAATGGCTGAGAACCAAAACATGGGTTCAACGCCGGGACGACCTGTTCAACCAATAAGGCATTATGTGTCGGGAGCAGCCATTATTTCGTCTGGAAAATTCAAAAATTGTGAATAAGAAGGGTAGGGTTTTCATATCATTTGTTGTATTACTTATAGCAGTGAAAAGATGAAGGAGATAATTCATAAATATCTTTCAGGCACAGCCACCTCTTCGGAGAAAAGCGAGTTGCTCCATTGGTTAAAAAACAAGGAGAACCGGAAAGAATTTGCCGTTCTCAAGTGGAGCTGGAGAAAGGAAATGGGCAAAGAGACCTTTCCTGGAGGAGGAGAAGATACCTGGAGTAAGATTGAACACCAGTTGTTTGAAAAGAGTATTTCCGAATGGCAGAAATCGGTCAGAATAGGACATATGATGCGGTATGCGGCCATTTTCTTTCTGGTGACGACGCTGACCGGTATGGCATGGTTTTTCATCAACAAGCCGGAAAAACCCGTGGTTTTGAACACTACCGTAATTGCGGAGAACGGTCATATGTCGACCATTATCCTGCCTGACGGAACAAAAGTATGGCTCAATTCAGCCTCAACCCTCTCCTATTCCAATTTTTTCGGAAAAAACAACCGATCGGTAAAGCTGAACGGAGAAGCCTATTTTGATGTGGTGAAAAATGAAGAGCTGCCCCTCCTGGTCAATTGTGGTGAATTGATGGTCAGGGTTACCGGCACCCGGTTCAATGTGAATGCCTATCCTGAGAACAAAGAGATCGGAGTTGTTCTGGAAGAAGGAGGAGTTGAAATTTCAAGACCCGGTTATTCCCGTTACATTTATTCCCTGGAACCCGGAGAGCGCGCGGTTTTTGATGTTGAAAACAAAAAACTGAATGTCAGCGAAGTAAACACAGCAAAATACACCTCCTGGAAAGAAGGAATCATAAATATTTATGACCAGCCGCTCGACAAAGTAGTCTTGAAACTCAAAACACGATACAATCAGGAATTCATCGTGGATGAGAAGGTAAAGCAATACCATTACACTTTTACCATCAAAAATGAGCCTTTGCAGGAAATACTGGCGCTGATAGAAAAGATAACCCCGGTTAAAGCGGAACAATCGGGTATGGTTATCACGTTAAAACAGGATATGAAGAGAATGAACAAAGGGGTGAATTAAAAAAAGCCGGAAAGTGCGGCAACACGATCCGGCCGGCTATTTACCACTGTTCAATGATAAATAGGTTTTATTAACTAAATCGTGTAAATGTATGAAAAAATTCTTTAGGAAAGGGAGGGGACTACCTCTTGAACTGCAACAATGGCTAAAAATTATGAAACTGACAATTTTCTTTTTGCTGATCGGGCTCATGCAGCTTTCAGCAAGTGTTTACAGCCAAAACACCAAGCTTACCTTGGAAATGCGCAATAAAAGGGTTATTGATGTTCTCGATGAGATTGAGCAGCAGTCGGATTTCAGATTTGCATACAGCTCCGAGTATATTGATGTAAACCGGATCGTAAGTCTGAGTATTGATCAGAAGTCGATCGATGAAACGCTTCATCTTTTATTCGAAAATACCGATGTGAAATTTTCGGTCGATGATCGCCATATTCTGCTTTATCCGCAGAAAATGGAATCGGATACCCCTTCGGAACAGGCAGGGAAAAAAGTTACCGGAAAAGTAACCGATAATCTGGGGGCACCTCTGCCCGGAGTAACCGTGGTTATCAAGGGCACTTCAAACGGTACGGTTACTGATGCCGACGGGAAGTATACCATTACAGTGCCGGCAGATACCCGGTCACTGGTATTTTCATTTGTAGGGATGAAAAGCAGGGAAATCCTGGTTGATGGTCTTGCAGAGATCAATGTCGCTCTGGAACAGGAAACCATCGGGATGGATGAGGTGATCGTTGTAGGATACGGCACTCAAAAAAGAAGGGATATTGTGGGTGCGGTGGAGCAGGTATCAAGCGATATTCTTGAAAACCGCTCATCCATGAATGTAACCCGTTCCCTCCAGGGGCAGATAAGCGGGGTAAACGTATCCCTCTGGGATGGTAAACCAACCCGTTCAACCACCCCGGTGATCCGCGGTACCACCTTCAAAAACGGGACGTTAAACAGCAACAGCATCGGGGCAGGTGGTTCCGCACTGGTGTTGATCGACGGCAGTGAAGGAGATCTGGGATCACTGAATCCGCTGGATATCGAAAGCATCTCCGTGTTGAAGGATGCTTCATCCGCCGCTGTGTATGGTGCCCGCGGAACTTTCGGCGTTATCCTGATCACCACTAAAAATGCCAAAAAAGGGGAGGCTCAGGTTCATTACAACGGAAGTTTTTCCGTTAAAAGACGCTCTGTAATCCCTGAAAGGGTGACCAACGGATATCAATGGACCACCATGTTCCTGAAATCATGGCAGATATACAACAACAAGACTTCTTATCCCACCGGCATCGATAACGTGTTCAAATTCACCAAGGATTGGTACGACGAACTGGCTGTCCGCGATGCGGATCCAAGCCTCGACAAATTCAGGACCAACAGTGCCGGAAGGTATGAATACTTCGGAAACACCGACTGGTATGATCTCTTCTTTAAAGACTATAACCTGGCCAATGAGCACAATCTCAGTGTTTCAGGCGGAAGCGACAATGCCAACTACTATGTTTCCGGCCGTTTCTTTGATCAGGATGGAATATACAAAGTGGGGAACGAAAATTTCAGACAATACAATATCAGAGCTAAAGGTTCCATCAAAATCAGGCCTAACCTGATCCTGGAGCATAATATGGACTATACCATCAGGAGCACCCATCAGCCCATGGTTCAATATTCAAACATGCTCGTACAGCGCATGATCTCACGCCAGGGATATCCGGTAACCCTTCCCAGGAACCCCGACGGAACCTGGACTGAAGCAGCAACTTATATCGGATACGCAGCTTTTAGCGAAGGATCATCTTACCAGCATGATGATGATTTCGATTCAAAGACCGCTACTGCGTTGACTTATACTCCCATAAAAGATGTGCTCACGTTCAAAGGCGAATTCTCCTATGCTTACTCCAGGACGAAAATGACCCGGACCACCGGACTTTACCAGTATTACAACAGTCCGACCTTAACCGGTGTGCACGAAAAGTTCAGTTACCTGAAAATGTATAATTACGATACCAAATACCTGTCAGGTAACGCCACAGCGACCTATTCCCCGAAACTGGGTGAAAATCACCGCTTGACCCTGATGGCAGGAGGAAACGTGGAAGATAAGGATTACCTGACCCAGTTTACTTACCGGCAGGGATTGCTTTACAATAAGCTGCCCAGTTTCACAATGATGGACGGAACGTATTATGAAACCACCAGCGGTGGTTACACCTGGGGTGTTGCGGGTGTTTTCTCCCGTATCAACTATGGATATAAAGACCGGTATTTGCTGGAAGTCAGCGGCCGGTACGATGGTTCATCCAAATTCCCGGTAAACCAGCAGTGGGGATTCTTCCCGTCGGCCTCCCTGGGTTGGAGAGTTTCGGAAGAAGGATTTATGAAATCCACAAAAAGCTGGATCGACAACCTGAAACTGAGGGGATCTATCGGATCATTGGGGAACGGTGCGGTTTCACCCTACCAGTTCATCTCTTCAATGACCATCGCCAATACCAGTTACCTGGTCAACGACACCAAACAGAGTTATACCAGCGCCCCGGCCATCATTCCCTCAGGGCTTACCTGGGAGAAATCGACCACTTACAACGCCGGTATCGACGTCGACCTGTTCAAAAACCGGTTCAATATGGTATTTGATATTTACAAACGGACCACTACCGACATGTATACAGTCGGACCTACCCTGCCCGATGTGTTGGGTTCAGCTGCTCCCAAAGGCAATAACGCCGACCTGGAAACCAAAGGTTGGGAACTTACCCTGGGTTGGCGAAACTCCTTTAAACTGGCCGGGAAAGATTTCAATTACTCTTTCAGGGGCGTACTCTGGGACAGCCAGAGCTGGATCACCAAATTCTACAACACCACCGGTTTGCTGACCACATATTATGAAGGCCAAAGACTGGGAGACATCTGGGGTTTCAGGGTGGCCGGACTCTTCGCCGACCGGGCCGAAATTGACGCCTGGCCCAATCAATCATTTTTCACCATCGTGAACGGTTCCACAGGTGACAACAACAATCACCTCCTGCCCGGTGACCTGAAATTCAAGGATCTGAATGATGACAAACGGATCAACTATGGCGACAGAACCCTGAGCAGCCACGGAGACTGGGAAATCATCGGAAATGAAACACCCCGGTATAATTTCGGTATTAACCTTGGGGCTAATTGGAACGGAATCGGTCTGAGCATGTTCTGGAACGGTGTTGCCAAAAGGGACTGGTATCCGGGCGCAGAATCTGCCCTTTTCTGGGGACAGTACGGAAGGTCGTATGAATCTGCCTTAAAGATCCACACTACAAAGGATGTTTATTCAGATACGAATCCCAATCTCGATGCCTACTGGCCACTTTACAGAGGATATCAGGCTCAGCGCGCCCTGGGAACCATGTCACTTGCAAATGACCGTTATCTT
>CAYWTT010000087.1:0-10585 GCA_964461245.1 uncultured Prolixibacteraceae bacterium
TTGCAGAAATCAAAGAAGTGGAAGAAGGAAAAGCCGACCAGGAGGATAATGTGCTGAAAAATGCTCCGCATACTGCATTCATGATTGGCGCCGATCTTTGGAACCATGCTTACAGCAGGGAAAAAGCAGCCTGGCCGCTGGAATGGATAAAAAACAACAAATACTGGGTGCCTGTTGGAAGAGTCGATAATGCCTGGGGCGACCGGAACCTGATCTGCACCTGCGGATCTCCCAGGGAATATGAGCTGATGCACGAAGAATAACCAAACTTTATCTTCCCGCTTGGGCTTGTGGTATGATTACTTTTCCGAATGCCAAAATTAACCTGGGCCTCTATGTGGTTGAACGGCGGCCCGACGGGTATCACAATTTGGAAACCCTGTTCTACCCCGTTCAGCTGACTGATATTCTGGAAGTGTTGCCAGCCAGTCAATATGCATTTCACACCTCGGGACTGAATATGGCATGTGAGCCGGGAGAAAACCTGGTGGAAAAAGCTTATCACCTGTTGCAGCAGGCATGCGATCTCCCCCCCGTCAGGATACATCTTCACAAGGTAATACCCCCCGGGGCGGGACTCGGAGGAGGCTCATCCGATGCCGCCTTCATGCTTAAAATGCTCAATTCACTCTTTCATAAAGGCATTCCGGATGACCAGCTCGAAAAATTCGCCGGAATGCTGGGTGCCGACTGCCCCTTTTTCATAGCGAACAAACCTGTACTGGCCTCCGGTACAGGAGATCGGATGACGCCAGCAGAAATTGATCTTTCTGCTTTCAAACTGATCCTTGTAAAACCCCCGTTTTCAGTTAATACGGCCGAAGCCTACCGGGCTATCCGGCCGTCAAAACCGCAGATCCGCCTGACTGAAATCATCAGCCAGCCTGTTTCAACCTGGAAGAACAGACTGGTAAACGATTTTGAAAAGACAGTTTTTACCATATTCCCTGAAATTGGCAGGATAAAAAAGGAATTATACCGTTTGGGAGCTGTGTATGCATCCATGACGGGCAGCGGATCGGCCGTTTTCGGGCTCTTCGATCAACTTCCAGATAACTGGCAGACCGCATTTTCACCCTCCTGCTTCACTTTTCACACCTGAAGCCTAAATAAAATACTTTTTACTATTTTATTCACCGGCCCTATTCTCCATTCACCGGTAAAACCCCTCCTGTTACTGGTTTTTCATGTTTTTTAAGATTTTCTGATGTAACATTTGTACCCGTAAATAGTCTATTAGAGTACAGAAACAGAAAAACAATTATTGAGAACAGTAAACAGAAACATTAAACAAAAGAATAAACAGAAACAATGAAAACAAGAATTATTTCAACAGCAATGGTTTTTATCTTTACCCTGTTCCTGATTTCGGGAACGACAAAAGCCAGCGAAAGAGTACACCGGATTGCCTCAGGCCATGAAAATGCAACCGATCCTGCCTTGATTATTGAAAATTGGATGACAGATGCGAATTACTGGAATAATCCTGTTTTCGGATTGGGCAGGGAATATGACTCCTCCCTCCAATTGGAAGCATGGATGACGAATCCTGCAGATTGGGGATTATTCAACCATGCAGCCTCAGAAGAACCCCTGAAGCTCGAATCCTGGATGTGGGATAACACCGGCTGGAATACAGCAAACATAAATAGTGAGGAATTGCAGGAAACAAAGCTTACCATCGAGTCATGGATGACCGATTCAGCATATTGGTGCAAGTCTCAAAGCAGGTAGTTTTGAATTAGTTTAGTTTGGTTTTTGGCAGGCTGTCTTCCGACAGCCTGCCTTTTTTATTTAGCTCTTACTTCCAGCATCACCTGGCGCTTTGAAACCTTATCGTTGGGTTCCACGTTTATTTTAGCCACTTCCCCGTCAAAAGGCATTAACACATTGTTGTGCATTTTCATTGCCTCGAGCACCATCAGAGGTTCACCCTGTTTCACCTTCTGCCCGGGTTTCACCAGCACTTCAACCACTGTCCCGGGAATGAAGGAATAAATTAGGTTCTGGTTGGGCAATTTCCATGCCTTGCGGGCTTTGTACTTTTTGGTCAGGGTCGTTTTATATTTGGCGCCCTGAATGATCAGATGATCATAGTTATTTACATCTTCCGACATACCAATCTATTTACTTGCAGATTAAAATGGGGGGATCCCATGTTTTTTGCGGGGCATAGATACATTTTTGTTCTTGGAAACCTTCAGTGCATGCAGAATCCGCTGACGGGTTTCCTCGGGTTCGATTACCTCGTCGATATATCCCTTGGCGGCTGCCACATAGGGATTGGCAAACTTCTCCTTGTATTCCTGAATTTTCTGAAGTCGCATGGATTCCGGATCTTCAGCTTCCATGATCTCCTTGCGGAATACAATATTGGCCGCTCCCTCAGGCCCCATAACCGCGATTTCGGCTGCCGGCCAGGCAAAGACAAAATCAGCGCGCAGGTGGCGTGAATTCATGGCAATATAACCTCCTCCGTAAGCTTTTCTCAGGATGACGGTAATCTTGGGAACAGTAGCTTCACTGTATGCATACAGAATTTTTGCACCATGCCTGATCACCCCGGCATGCTCCTGGTCCACACCCGGGAGATAGCCGGGCAGGTCCTCCAATGTGACAATAGGAATATTGAAAGCATCACAATAACGGATGAATCTTGCTGCTTTATCGGAACTGTCGGTATCGAGAACTCCCGCCAGAACCATCGGCTGATTGGCCACAAATCCTACCGTCTCACCCTCCATTCGTCCAAAACCGATCAGGATATTGGGAGCAAAATGTTCCATGATTTCAAAAAACTCAGATCCGTCGGTAATAGCCTTGATGATGTCCCTCATATCATAAGGGATCCGCGGATCAGCAGGTACGATACGCTCAACTTTTTTACTCTTCTTGGGAGGTTTGGAAGGAAAGGGCAGTGACCTTTCTTCGTTATTCCAGGGAATATAAGTAATCAGTTTTTTAATCTGATCGAAGCACTCCTGTTCGGTTTGAGCATAAAAATGGGCATTCCCTGTAATTTCAGCATGGACCCTGGCTCCACCCAGTTCTTCCATGGAGATGTCTTCACCCAGCACCGATTTGATCACCCCCGGACCTGTAATAAACATTTTTGAGATGTTTTCCACGACAAAGACAAAATCGGTAAGAGCCGGGGAATACACAGCTCCTCCTGCACACGGACCAAGGATCACCGATATCTGCGGTATAACCCCAGAAGCCAGCGTGTTGCGAAAGAAAATCTCACCATATCCTGCCAGTGAAGATACTCCCTCCTGGATCCTGGCTCCTCCCGAATCATTGATTCCGATCAGCGGAACCCGCATCTTCAGGGAGTGATCCATGATTTTGGTGATTTTCTGGGCATGCATGAGACCCAGCGATCCACCTGCCACAGTGAAGTCCTGGGCAAAAATGCAGACAGGTTTGTTGTAAATGGTCCCCGTACCGATGATAACGCCATCCCCATGAAGGACTTTGGTCTCCATCCCGAAGTCACGTGCGGTGTGCTCCACAAAAAGATCATATTCATGAAATGAATTTTCATCCAGAATAGCCAGGATTCTTTCACGCGCGGTGAGTTTTCCCATTTGCGCCTGTTTCTCAATGGCTTCATCCCCTCCGCCCTTCTGGACTTCCTCTTTTCGCTTACGCAATTCAAGAATGTTGCTCTTTAACGACATAACAACTTGTTTTAAGATTAAAATCAGGGGAGAACCGTGAACCGGATTTTACCTCCCGTACTTTGTCAGCCCAAAAGTAGCATATTTTTATAACGGCTGTCATCCATCCCACCCGATTACTACTTTATTAACCCCTAATAACCTACCTGTTCCTGAATAATTTTCCCTTTCGTTTGAATAGTACCAATCTCCTCTCTTATTTAATGCAGCACTATTAAACGGGAGAACTAGAGGAAAAAGTAACCTGTTCAAAATAACCTGATAACCTGATCACACGGCCACATTCTGTTCCAGGGTTCCGGTTAGTCAGGGACCGGCAATTTTGACCTGCTGACGCTATTTTGCCGCCCACCGGTATAAAAAGAAGGCAATAATGGCATACATGATATTGGGGATCCAGACAGCCAGAACGGGGGGAGTATTGCCATTCACGGCAAAAACGACCGAAATCTGCATAAATAAGATATATGAAAAGCTGAGCAGCAAACCGAGCCCCAGGTGAAATCCCAGACCTCCCTTTATTTTGCGGGAAGCGAGGGAAACACCAATGATGGTGAGTATAAAAACTGAAAACGGACCACTGATCCGCTTGTGCCTTTCAATGGCGAACTCCACTGAATTTACTCCCCTGAGTTTCATGCTTTTTATCTCGGTCCTCAGCTGTTTGGTGGTCAGAGCCTCCATTTCATCCAGCTCAACCTTGTAATCCGAAGGCGTCATATTCAGGGTAGTATCGATACGATAACCTTTTGTGATAAACTCATTATCCCCCACAAAGATCCTCTTCCAGTAATTGTTGATGACCCACCTCGATGAATCCTGGTCCCAACTGATATTGTCAGCCGTTATTTTTTCAACCAATTTCTGGTCAGTGAACTTTTCGAGCGTAAACTGATAACCTACATTGTTGGTTGTGAATGTTTGCATGTATATATAGACCCCCGGTTCAATCTGCCGGTGGATATTCCTTTCTGCCTGAACACTGCTCTGTTTGATATAATGATTTCTGAATTCTATCCTTTCCCTGTTGGCCGAAGGGATCACAAAATTTCCCAGAATGTAAGAAAAGGCGGCAATGGCAGCCGCCGACACCAGGTATGGCCTCATCAGCCTTTTATAAGACATCCCGTTGCTGAGGATGGCGATAATCTCCGTATTATAGGCCATCTTGGAGGTAAAATAAATAACGGAAATAAAGGTGAACAGCGGACTGAAGAGGTTTGCAAAATAGGGAATGAAATTGAGGTAATATTGCAAGACGATATCTCTGGTGGGAATATCCTTTGAAATGAACTCATCCAGATTTTCAGAAATGTCAAAGATAGTTGCAATACTGATTATCAGTGCAATGGAGTAAAAAAAAGTACCCAGGAACTTCCTGGAAATATAATAATCTATGATTTTATAATATTTCATTACAACCTGTGCTTCAATCTTACCACCATCTCCTCTTTCCAGGATTTAAAACTGTTTTCTTGAATCTTCCTCCGTGCCTCAGCCACCAGCCACATGTAAAAAGCCAGGTTATGCTGACTGGCGATCTGGGCTCCCAGCATCTCCTTTGAAATCGTCAGATGCCTCAGATAGGCCTTTGAATACTGGTGGTCAACAAATGAGATTCCTTCCGGATCGATCGGAGAATGGTCATTCATCCATTTATTGTTCCGGATATTGATGATTCCTCTGCTGGTAAAGAGCATCCCGTTGCGTCCGTTGCGGGTCGGCATGACACAGTCGAACATATCCACTCCCCTGTCGATAGCTTCCAGTATATTCACCGGTGTACCCACCCCCATGAGATACCGGGGTCTGTTTTCGGGCAGAACCGAGTTGACCACCTCAATCATCTCATACATGGTTGTTTCTGCCTCCCCCACAGCCAATCCGCCAATGGCATAACCATCTGAAGGATATCCCATCACGTGTGAAGCCGCATTTTTACGTAAATCGGGATATGTAGCTCCCTGCACGATAGGAAACAACGACTGTTCAAAACCGTAAAGGGGAGAAGTTTCAGAGAACCTGTGGAAGCAACGGTCCAGCCAGCGCTGGGTCAACTCAAGTGATTTTCTGGCATATGGGTAATCGGCATCACCTGGAGTACATTCATCAAAAGCCATCATGATGTCGGCTCCTATCGACCGCTGAATATCGATTACATTTTCAGGGGTGAAAACATGATAAGATCCGTCAATATGCGATTGGAAACGAACTCCTTCTTCCGTCAGTTTCCGGAGGTCACCCAGGGAAAAGACCTGGAAACCTCCGCTATCGGTCAGAATCGGCCCCTGCCAGCCGTTAAAACGATGCAATCCGCCTGCTTCCTCCAATACTTTCATACCGGGCCGGAGGTAAAGATGGTAGGTGTTGCCCAAGATGATCATGGCACCGATGTCCTCCTTCAGGTCACGGGTATGAATTCCCTTTACCGATCCGGCAGTCCCGACCGGCATGAATACGGGGGTCAGAATTTCCCCGTGGAAAGTAGTTAGTTTACCGTATCTGGCTTTTGTGCCTTCGGATGTGGCTATCAGCTCAAATTTCATTTCTTTTCATAAACGGCCACAAAGATAATTATTCTGCTTAACTGTCAGGACTCTACCATAACCACCCATGTTAAATTAAGCTAATTTGACCGCTTACCCTATTTATTGCATGAGCAGAATTAAGAAACAGAAAGAGGAGTATTCTTTTTCTTTCAAAGTTTCTGACAGATCTGATTATCCTTTAAATTTGCACATTTAAAACAGGAATATGCCTCAGGAACTGATTGTTTTTTTCCAGACAGCCCAAAGTACCGATTTTATCTTCCCGGGAATAGTTGTCTGCATCTGGTTGGTTTATATTTTTCTCATCCTGCTCTTTTATTTCCGGCTTGCCTTTTATCGAGTTTCCGCCTCAGGTGCTGCCTCCCTCCCTGTGACCATTATCATGGTAGAGCGGAATGAAGAGGAAAACCTGAGGAATAACCTTCCCGGATGGCTATCGGCAGGATATCCTGAGTATGAAGTACTGGTGGTGGACGATTTTTCTGAAGACAATTCCCTGACTTCGGTGGGGGTCTTAAGACTGAGATACCCCAGGTTGAAACTCACCGGGCTCAATCAGGAAACCAGATACTCCCAGAAGCTTTCCCGGAATCTGGCTCTGAAAGCAGCTTCTTATGACCATGCTGTTTTCATTCATCCATGTATGGAAGTTCCCGATGATCACTGGCTTCCCGGAATAGCCACCGCCCTGTCAGGATCAAAGGAAATTGCCGTCGGATATACCCGGATCAGCCCTTCCAAAGGATACCATCACCGTTTATACCGGATTGAATCTTTTTTCCAGCAAATGGAAAGCATGGCTTTCTGCCTTAACGGAATGCCCTTCGTGGCCAATGAAGAAAATATCGCATTCAGGAAACACCTCTATTTCGACATCAATGGATTTGCGGGAAAGATCGGCGAAGAATTCCTGAATATGGAGCTGATTTTTAATGAGGTCATCCGTAAAAAAGCCAACTCCATTATGCTTGCCGGCAACCTGGCCCTGGAAAAGAAAATCAAAGCAGGAAAACAGGAATACAATGAACTGTTGCACAAATACTATTTTCTGAAAAGAACGCTTGGTTTCAGGATCAGGTTGGTTTCCCGGATTTTCAACCTGCTGAGGCTCCTTTTCATTCCCATGCTGATCGCCTGCGCCGTTCTCTATCCCTTTTTATGGCCGGAATTGCTGTTCATGCTGGTGGTTTTCCTTATTATATTTCTAATTATAATAAAAAGACTCCAGAACAGGCTGAACGAATCAGGAATTTTTATAACTTCGGTTTTATATGGTCTGGTAGCCCCTTACGGCCGGGTTTTCACCCACTGGAGGTATAATTACCAGCGAAAAAACCGATGATGGATCAACAAAACGCCAATCTTTCCGACAAGGCCCGGCAAGATTATGATCTGGTCCTTGCTGCCCTTGACGGAGATGAGAATGCATATACCCGGCTCCTGGTTCGATACAAAGAGACGATCTATTTTATGCTGCTGAAAATGGTTAACAACAAGAGCGATGCGGAGGACCTGACTCTCGAAGCCTTTGGCAAAGCCTTTAAAAATCTTCACCAGTATTCCCCTAATTATGCTTTCAGCACATGGCTGTTCAAGATTGCATCCAATAATTGCATTGACTTTCTGAGAAAGAAAAAGGGAATAAACATCAATATTGAATCGGGTTCCGAAAACAATGAACTGGAATCACCTGTGAAAATAGGGTCGAAAGATCCCAATCCTGAAGAAAAATTGATCCGGAAACAAAAAGCCATTCTGATGCGGAGTATCGTCCGGAACCTGAAACCCAGATATCAGACGCTGGTTGAATACCGCTATTTCAGGGAGATGTCATACGAAGAGATTGCATCCGAACTGAATCTTCCCCTTGGAACTGTCAAGGCACAGCTTTTCAGGGCCAGAGAGATGCTTTTTAAACTGATAGAAGCAACTGAAATAGGTGAAAAAGAGTAATTATGGATATCAGCCAGAAATATTTCCCCGGACTCACACAGGAACAGATTGATAGGTTCGCCCGGCTCGGCCCCTTGTATGAAGAATGGAACCAGCGGATAAACCTGATCTCACGAAAAGACATAGATTCCCTGTATGAAAAGCATATCCTCCATTCCATGGCCATTGGCAAGTTCATCCGGTTCACCGCCGGTTCTTCCATACTGGATGTAGGCACGGGGGGTGGTTTTCCCGGTATTCCCCTGGCCATTCTCTTCCCTGAAGCGCGTTTTCACCTGGTTGACTCTATCGGGAAGAAGATCAGGGTGGTTCAGGCGATCAAGGAAGCATTGGAACTGTCAAATGTCAGGACGGAACAGATCCGTGCCGAACTGCTGAAGGAAAAGTATGACTTCGTGATAAGCAGGGCTGTCACAGGATTACCGGAATTTATGAAATGGGTAACCAAGAATGTTTCACCCGTTCAGAAAAATGCCATTCCGAACGGTATCCTGTACCTTAAAGGAGGAGATCTGGGAGATGAAATCAGACCATTTAAAAACAGAACTTCGGTCTTTCATTTGAGCGATTATTTTACAGAGCCCTTCTTTGAAACAAAAAAATTGCTTTTTATTGCTGTATAACCCGTAAATATTGAATTGTTGATAATATCCATCAAAAAAAAATGAGGTAAAGATTGTTTTTTAGAAACTTTATTCTGAATTTAGTAAAAAAATAAGCGAAGTTCTCTGAAACTATTGATTTCATTGATGTTTCGATGTTGTTAATCCTAATTTCGGAATGTTAAACTGCGATATAAATCAGTTTTTATACTTTTTATTAATTAATTAAACTTTTAAATCTATTACGTATGAACAAACAAGAATTAATTGCAGCCATTGCAGGAAAATCAGGCCTGACCAAAGCGGACGCCAAAAAAGGTCTGGATGCCACTATTGAAGCTGTTGGCGATGCACTCAAAACGGGTGACAGAGTTGCTCTTGTAGGATTTGGTTCATTCTCAGTATCAGAACGCGGTGCCAGGACAGGCAGAAATCCCCAGTCAGGCAAGGAAATCAAGATTCCTGCCAAGAAAGTAGTAAAATTCAAACCAGGTGCAGAACTTTCAGCCGGTATTTAACCGGTACACGGATTAACTTTACACGGGGTGTTTTTTCTGAAACACCCTTTTTTATGCCTTGAACGATTTACCGCAAGGGAATTTCAATTTACCCAGGAAATTAATCAATTCGCTGAATGTCAGCATTCTAACACCCAACTTTTTCCAGGTTTTAAAGGGCAGCGGCAGGTCGGGAATTTCTTTTATGGCATCGGTGAGCACCACCACTTTCTTTACATGCTTTTTCAATCCTTTTACCGCAGAATCCACACAAATGTTGGTGGTGACGCCATATACCACCACCACTTCAGGCTTCAGGATCTGAAGCAGGGGTTCAGTGATTCGGTTGCCTTCAAAGACATCAAAAGCATCTTTCCGGATTACGATGTTCCTGTAATTGGGAAGATCAACCGATAAGGCCATAAGGTCGTAACTCTTGTCCCAGTTAAAAACCATAGGGTCAGTCGGGTTGGTTTCCCGGATAAACTCAGATCCTGTGGTTTCAGCCAAACAATGTGGCGGGAAGGTATTGACAAAATCAGGTGTCTCATCGATCTCCGCTGAATTAATAAAATGATAATCCGCCGTATTGATTACCCTGATCTTATGCCTCTGTGCAAATTTTGTGATTTCTGCCCACACCGGTTTTAAAAGTTCGGCATCCTTTACGTATAGTTTTCCGGAGGGTTCAATAAAATCATTCTGGGTATCCACATTCCAGAATAACATCGAACGAGAATCCATAATGCAGAATTGATGTATTACCGGGTTGTAAATGTAAAAAGTATATTTGAAAAACCCGAATGTTTTACCGTATTAATCTGGTAATGGAAAATTAAATCTTCAGACCAGTTTTTGCAGCCATTCTTCACTGGCTTCATTGGCCAGCGTAACCTTTAAGAGCGGATTCTGCTCCATGGCGCGCAAAACAGCCTGACGGGCAGCAGGATTCTGTGCCCAGCTTCTGCGGGCAATGCCATTGTTCACGTCCCAGAATAACATGTTTCGGAGCCGCCGGCCGGCATCCCTGCTTCCGTCGATTACCAGGCCAAAGCCCCCGTTGACCGCTTCTCCCCAGCCGACCCCTCCGCCGTTGTGCAGGGATACCCAGGTTGCGCCCCGGAAACTGTCGCCTGCGAAATTCTGGACAGCCATGTCGGCAGTAAACCGGGAACCGTCATAAATATTGGATGTCTCCCTCCAGGGTGAGTCGGTTCCGGAGACATCGTGATGGTCTCGTCCCAGTACGACAGGAGCGGTGATCCTGCCTTTGCGGATGGCCTCATTGAAAGCAGAGGCAA
>CAYWTT010000088.1:0-10566 GCA_964461245.1 uncultured Prolixibacteraceae bacterium
TGATAACAGTTTGAATGGTTCAGTCCTGTCGCCGAGCAGGGCCAGGGCCGAAGCCATCCAACCTGCATACCAGGCACATACCGAAGTTCCCACAGGATACATGTTACCCGAAGCTCTTCCACCGGCCACAAAATCATAAACGGCATTCCGCTGCAACGAATTATCTCCCGTAAATACCGGATATGGGAAAAGACCTCCCAGGGAAGCCACGCTTTTTTCCTTGCACCCGAGGTATGGAACATACATTCCGTTTTCGGCGGGAAGACTCTCCTTTAGTTTTATTGCAGCATGTTTCCACCGACCGGCCTCTTCCTGATCAAGTTGTAATATGCCAGCCGAAGCAGCTGCGTTTTCAAAAGTATAAATCACACCGCAGGCAGTCATAAACGGATTTTGTTTGGCCGGTCCCAAACGTTCCAGGTCAGTACATTTGCCGATGAACATGCTGCCATCGGAATTTTCATACAACATATGGGAATAATAGTACCTGGCGCAATCTCTGATGACCGGATATCCGGTGTTTTTCAGATATTCACGGTCTCCGGAATAGAGATACTGGAACCAGGAAGAAAGAGCAATATTCGACATGTGAAATACATGATCGTACCAGAATCCCGAAGGGGCGCTTTCCCCTCCGTCTTCCAGCGTTTCCCATGGATAGCGGGCTCCGTATATTCCTGGCTTCCCATAATGGGCAACCCTGTATTGAGCTTTGGGAAGGACAGCAAAACGAAATTCAGGACAACGTCCCGAGATATCCAGGTGATTGCTGCTGGCAAGTGCCTGAAAGCAGAACATTTCATCCCATCCGAAAAACCTTCCTGCCCAATGGGTGGTAAAGATTCCCACCGGGAAAGACCATTTTGTGGCATTGGCTCTCAGGTGGTATTGCGCAGTGTGATATACCTTTTCCATCTGCTGATCGGGAAGCTTCACAAACGATTCATCCCAATATCTTGACCACTCTTGCTGATGGGAGGCTAACAATCCCCCGTATTTCAGATCACGAACCAGGTTTTGCAGTTTCTCCGCACGGTTTTCAAAATCGTTCCCGTCCATAGAATCTTCAAATACCAGGTAAAAAGTGATTTCCACCGGCTTTCTAGATTCGCAGGTCCAGCCCGAAGAGAGTGTCGCAATCTGCCTGTCCACCGAACCGGACACAGGCTGATCGGCAAATAATAAAATCACGCCCTTTGTCTCTTTATATCCATCGGCTGAAAAATGAAAATCAACACTTCCCGTTTTATCGTTCACCTTTCCCTGACTGATTACCCTGCGAGGAACCCTGTTTTCTGATCCCGAAGGAGTGAAAGAATAAACGAATGAAAAGTCTACCTTTTTAACTGCAGCAGATTTTGGAATAAACTTCTTTTTAACCGCGATCAGATTATAAGACAAATGGTTGAAGACTTCCGTCTCCACGGTCAATTCATCGTCAAAATCGTTGATGCACTTGGTTACTGCACCCTTGGTATCCAATGTCTGTTCCCAATGTACGGGGATTACATATTCCTTGCCGTTGATTTTAAGAACCTGATCAAAGTGTCCGAAAGGAATCAAGGCATCGTTAGGAGGACCATACCTCCGCCCGGCCCAGAAAATAGTGGGAACCATCTTTACATATTCACGCTGCCCCTGGCATCCTCGGTAGTCAACCAACATGCTGAGACTTCCGTTGCTGATCAGGGGGGGGACATACCCTTCAGGAAGCGAATCACCCACATTGCTTATTTTGTTGATAAAAGTGCTGCCACCTTCCTGTCCAAAGCTTTTTAAACCGGGAACAAGAAGGGCAATAAGAAAAGTCATTACAAAAATTCGTTTCATAGGTTTTAATGTTTTCAGGATATTTAATTGGCTTACTTATCATTACAAATCCAAATCCGATGATTCAGGTCAGTATCATCCTCTGCATTTCAAAGAATGACATGTGTTTACCCTTAAATCCACGAATTTCCCAGTTCTGTGCCCGGAACGGATGGTTTTTCAACTTTCAGTTTTCCGATTTTATACCGGTGCTGCCCGTCGTCATTCTTTAAGGGAAGAGCAATGACCGGAGTACCGTCTTCTCTTCCCACCGAAACAAAAAGATCGTACACTCCCGGCTTGGTTGCCGGAATCACAGGAGCTGCATAAAATTCGCTGCCCGGACGCTGTTCCATTTTCAGGGTAAAGTCGTTAAAAAACTCCTTTGGATTTAAGAATCCTACATGGAAATTACTGATCCGGTTTTTCTCCGGCACCAGGTTACTGCTGCCGGTTTCAAGTTCTCTCAGGTTAAAGCGGCTATCCACCATCAGGGAAACAATACCTCCCTTCTTATCTTTGAGGGTCAATGCCGGAAAGCCTCCCTGATATAAAGGAGCAACTCCAGAATTTGCCCAGGTCCATTTCACATTAAAATGTTGGCCGATTTCGACTTTGGCCGGATAATTGATTTCACGGAGCTGTATCCGGTACCCCAGCCTCAGGTTTATCTTTTCGATGAATTCCCTGTTTTCCTCATAAAATTCTTGGGGCCACCAGTGTATAGAAAGATAGCTGCAGTGATAGGCTTCTACTGCATCGGCCAGTCCCTGTCCGCTCCATGCCCCGCATGCCCGGGAAAGTCCGTAGTGTTCATGTTCCACAATTACGGGCATGGCAGGCCAATACATACCGGCAAGCTGGGCATGGAACCAGCTGTTTGGGGCTTTCTGCACGAGGATACTGTCATCCCGTAAAGTAACCCCTTTTGACCGGGCATAGTCAGTAAGCGTGAAAGAGCTTCCCGGGGCTTGCGGACCAATCACGTCGTCGCTGATGCACAGTAAAGTCGTTTTGAAATAGGTGGTGTACAGATCGATCTGCCTGCGGACTGCCTCTTCAGTCACCTCGGGCGAAAGTTTACTGCTGAACAGGGTGTGTCCCTCGCCCCAGAGTCCAAATGTGCCTATGTCAATAAAAGCCACATCGGGATTTCCGTCATAATGTTCCGCAAGCGCTTTAATCAGTGATTCCAGTTTATCGAGATAAACCGGATCCAGATAGTCGGGTTCCCATAGTTTTCCATCAGGATCGGGACCTTTCCCCTTAACGAACCAAACCCCTTTGGCTCCTTTTTCCATCAGCCATTTCGGAGTAGCCCAAGGGATCCAGTGTTCACAACAGTTGATGCGAATGGCCAGTTTTTTCCCCTGAGAGATAAACCGCTGGGCCGGAGTATCGAGAATGTTCCAGTGATAACTCCCCTCTTCAGGCTCGACATACGCCCAGGGTATCCGCATATAAACCACTGAACATCCCGGATACCAATCCAGAGAATCGGAAGGTTCCAAATGATATCCATAGTTGCCGGTCCTGCCTGAATAGTAATGAAAGACCCACCCCATGCCCGGGTTGATTAACGCCTTGCCTGTATCCCCGGGATGAACGGTTATCTTTCCCTCCTGATCCGGATAAAAAGTTTCGCCGGATGATCCCAACAAGCTTTCGGTCGCCATGGCCGGTAGCGGTAAAAAAGAAGCCAGCGCACAACCTCCCATGAGCTGAAGTGCTGTACGCCGGCTTATATTTCTTTTATTCCCCTTTTGAATATTTGTCATAATTTCCCGACATTACTTTTTTAACCGCTTCAAGATAGCCATATCCCCAGCGCATATCGGGTTCCAGGTAGCTGCCTTCCACCCATTCATTCCAGGCATTGAGGATGATCAGCCCTGGTTGATCCGGATGGTTATCCGCATAATTTTTCGCTTTGATAAGGAAAGCAGCAAAGCTTTCAGGAGAGGTGTTGTAATGAACGACCGACTCTTTTCCCTTTTCCGGATAACGTGGAGTATTGTCCCAGCCAATGGATACATTCGGGAAATAGGGGACAGTCAGAGTAGAATCCCATCTGTCCTGGAGGACCATTGCGTTTTCACCCCACCTGATGTAATCTTCCGTGATGCCGGAGCCTGTCCAGTTGTATGTTGTCACACTGTTGATTCCCAAATAGGAAATGATCTCATTGATGCTTTTTCCTTCTCTGTTTTTATCGCCGAGCAAATGGGGATAACCGTTGTGGCCCCAACCTACCCATTGAATATGCAGTCCGGGAAATCCTGCCTTTTTCACTTCCTGACGGAAATAATCCAATGCTTTCCGGGTTTCTTCCAATCCTTTGAAACTCTGCACAAGGTCGTTGCTGCTGAAAATGGAAAATACAGGTTCATGGTTGATTTTATAATAATTAGGTTGCTTAAAATACTGACGTATCACTCTTTCCACAATAATTCGGAAATTCTTCATATCCACCTCTCCATTCCAGATCAGGGAATCGGTTTTATAGCGGAAATGATTCCACATGTTCCCGGGCACATCATGATTGGCCCACATAAGGTAAAACTGACTCTTGTCCTTATTGGGTGCTTTCAGATATCCGTTCACTGCATCCTCAAGGAATGGTTTCCCATCGTACCAGTACCAGTCGAAAATAAATACATTGACTCCATGGTCAGAAGCGGCTTCAATCTTCTGTTTCCATGCCTGCGGATCGCTGTCCATCCTGTAGCCCCAAAGAGGTACCCTGGGCTGATAATGTCCTTCAAATCTCGGATTTCCTTTCTTGATAATCTGCCATTCCCCGATTCCTTCATCCCATAACGCATCCCGACTCATGGATTCATCGTGGCAGGAAGGCCATACATAGGCAGCCACGCTGTAGGATTTGTTAGTCTGTGCCTGAAGTACATTGCTCCAGATCCCCGATAAAAAGAGGATGATTAAAAGTCTGCACAAAACAGATAGTTTCATAGGTATCATGTTTTAGGTTTTCTATTGGTTGTTTTGTCTGACACTTTAAAAATCTAACCGGGCATCAGTCAGATTTTCCCGAAACGGTAAAAGGGAATGACTCCCTTTTACCTCAATTCCCGGTTGAAACCAAAGTCACTCCTTTCCCGGAGTTAGTTATAAGAAACGATCTATGATGAAAAAATCCACAACTCGCGGTCAGTTACTCTCCGGTTGCAGGTTTACCACTGAACGTTCAGCTATCATGATCACACTGTCCCAGACAGGTAGGTTTTTAAAAGTGACATCGGCTTGATTATTCGACCAATCCTGCTTATTGATTTCAAAAACTTTCCCCGAAATAATCTCCACATAGACAGGATCTTTAAAGTTTACGTTTTTAATGGTCAGATTAACCAGGTCCCATTTCAGTTCATCCCCGGGGATCTGGTCCTTATACCAGGTCAGCACTACCGGTGCTTCTCCCTTTTTAAATCCTGCCACGGTCATTTCGCGGTAGGCATTGGTTTTAAAGTTTAATGCACCTACTGGTTTCACTGAATCATCAAAAAAACTGACCATGTGCTGTACCCCATGGTAGGAAGGTCTTTTGTAAATCACCTGGTGAAGTATGTTTGACCGCAGAAGGCCAAAGGACTGAAGCATGTTGTAGTATTGCAGGTCAATGATGGTAAATACAGAGGAAGGAATATTGCGCATGCAGTCGCCTGCCATTCTGCGCATAAACCATTTTGCCTGGCTGATCTCTGTCCAGGGGTAATATGCAAGGGCATGAGTCCACTCCAGAATGGATGGGCATCCGTTTTCTCCTTGGAATAGCTGGATTTTGGGATTGTAAGAATTTTTCAAAGCTTCCAGTTTTTCCACATCCGCATAGCTGTCGTCAGGGTTATTAGTGTATGGATGATAGGTCAGAATGTCGACCAGATCCAGTTTATTCCTTTCCTTCAGAATTTGAAAGACTCCTTCGGCAAAACTAAGGGGAATTCCTGCCAGCGAAAATCCCATTACTTTTCCATCCGGCTGGACTTTCTTTATCACTTCGGCCGTTTTAATCAGTAATTCGGCATATTCCGGGAATTTATTGCCTCCGTTCGGTTCATTCCAAACTTCCCATTCCCTGACCACATCTTTATAACGGGTTACTGTAGCTTCGACATATTTCAGCCAGGCATTCATCGCCTTTTCATCGGTAAAAATTTTCGCACCCAGTTTGATATCCGATCCGTACACGGGATTTCCGTAGCAGAGGCAAATCCAGGGATTAACCTGCTGTTCGGCCAATCCGTAAACACAACTGTCGAGCCATGCAAAATTGTATTTTCCCTTTTCCTTTTCACATTTTGCCCAACCACTCTGCAATCTTCCTCTTTTTACTCCCAGTTCTCCTACATAATTTTTATAAGAACTGAATGTGGAATAGTCGCGGTCAAGGGTCTCACATCCGACCGACCAGGGAGAAGAGACGATCTCTTTCGAACTTTTTGTGGCCAGCCAGCCGATCTGTTTCAATCCGGGCCCTGAATAAAGAAATCTTTCCCACATCACCGACCGGTATTGAGCGGAAGCATTCAAAATCATGGCGTTGGCCAAAACTAAAAGACAAAAATATTTCTTCATGGTGATTCTATTTTTTGGTTTTTTTTTGATGTTTTCTTTTTAAGGCTATTTTTTCAAGCCGACAAGCGACTGCTCAGTTGATTTGAACGGATCAGGCCGAATGACTGCAGCATATTGGTATAATTCAGATCGATAAAGGTAAAGACCGAGGAGAAAATATTCCTGACTCTGTCGCCCGCCATCCTGCATTTTCCATTATTCACTATTCCATCCTCCTGTTATTCCATTACAAATTCTCCCGGACACATCACTGAATGTAAAATCCCCAACATGGCTGAATTTTCGATGCTGTTCACCACAGAGACTTTTTTCAGGCAATCTATTTTCTGCCATTCCTGTTTTAATACAGCTTCCATGTGGTGAAATGATCTGGAAATCTGTCCGCCGAATAAAATGCAGTTGATTTCCTTCCCTGATATCAGTTCCTGCAAAGATTCGGCCAATATCCGGGCTGCTTCCCTGAAAGTAAAAACGGATGCTTCATCTCCGTGGTCAGCCCATTCTCCGATATCCGAGACTTTGATTTTGTCCCTTTCTTCTTTGCCGCTGATCTCCCTGTACAACCGAAGCAATCCTCTTTTAGAGACAAAATCTTCCAGAATTCCATCCCGACAGGGAATCTTGTATACAGGAATTAGAGGCCCACCTAAACTATTCAGCTGGATTACCCCATTCTGTGAAAAAGCAAAACCAAGACCTGTACCAAGGGTAACAACGGATGCATTGTGGTATCCCATTGCATTTCCTTTCCATATCTCTCCTGCAAGAACTGCCGTGGAATCATGAATAAACCGGACAGGAATATCACGGGAGATCCCGGGTATGTCCTGAATTTCATCCAGCAGATTCACCCCGTAAATATTTTTAAATTTATGCTCCATGAGCGGAGTGGCATGAGGATAATCAAAGGGACCCGGAAATGCAATACCCACGCCGCCTGCCTTGAATCCTTTCATCTGAACCATTTCCAGGCCTTTCAGAATGATTTCCCGGATGGCTCCAAGGATTTTCTCCCTGGAGCCATCCGAAAAGGATTTAGTTACGTATGCAGAATCTGTAATTACCTCTCCCTCCCCGTCAAGCAGGGCCGATTTCAGAAAAGTACCCCCTGCATCAATTGTCAGGAATACATTCTTTTTCGAATCCATCTTTCAACATTGTTTTATGAACACAAACCGGCTGATTCCCCAAATTTCTGATGATGTACCTTCCCATATTGGCCGGTACGATTACCATGTCGAGATATTTCGGGGTATAGCATCTTTCCGGATGATCAATCGATTGAATACAAAGGCTTTCACCATCCACCAGGGTCAGTACATGAAATTTCCCGTTTGTGTCGTCCTCAATTGTTTTTTCAAACTCCAGACGGCGGAGGCTGAAGTAAAGCAGGTCATGTTGTCCGACGATGTATTCTGCCCAGTTTTCACCCTTCCTCACCAATTGAGGCTCCTGAACCAGGTTTTCCCTCACCCATCCCGAAGTCCGTTCTTTCCTCAACACCCTTTCCCCGTGGTAAGTGTGAATGGGCCGCGGAATCCCATCCAGGTCGGCACGCAAATAATCGTATAGTTTATACGTATAGGATCCGATAGAAAGGCTTCCGATTTCAAGGACAACCTGATTTCTTCCCGATGAGTGGATGGTCCCTGCAGGTAACATAAACTGTGTCCCCGGCTTGGAAGGAACATAATTTACATATTTTTCATAATCCACTGGGGTGAAATCTTTTTCGGATTTCTTGACGGCATCCAAAAATTCATCAGGATCCGCCCCCTCCTGGAATCCGATGAATGTCCGGGCTCCGTGTCCGGTGGCCACCACATAGTAACTTTCATCCTGCCTCCCGTGTTCCCCGTAATTATTGACATTGTAGGAATGGCCTGAATGCACCTGGATTGACATGTTCCCGCTGCTGTGATAGGTGTCGTCGTAATTGAACCTGATGGGGAAATAGCCATCGAATTTCTTCACACATTCAGCTCCCATCAATGCCGTGCCTTCTTTCTGAACGAAAGTAAAGAAGGGAAATTCCAAAAGGTGCTTGCCTGCTTCAACCACTATACTTACTTCAAGGGGGATAAGATCGAATACCCAGGCTAAATTTTTCATATTCTCAGGCAAATTGCGAAGCTTACGCACATAATGCCCGCCCCAGACACCTTCCAGGTAAACCGGTTTACAGCGCATCGGATATTTCACAAGTGCCGACATGATCGCATTGAAGGAAGATTTTGGCACTATCCTGATGTTATCCGGATCGTTGTTGTCGATATACAAATCAATGGCATTTTCCCTTAGAAGTTCCCACCTCAGATGCCCGGTAACCTCAAAATCAATATAATAGCATCTCCTTAACAACACTTTAACCGGTTTGGCCGTGGCGTCCCCCAGGTTGGGAAAAACTCCCTTTCTTGCCCTGAGTATGGCCTGTTTCGGGGCCAGATCAAAATAGCATATACTATCATACAATGGCCGGAGGCGCTTTAAAGTGCACCCGATTCCATGGACAATGGTAACCCTTTTTTCATTGTTTCTGATTTTAGCATTCCGGATATCATTTTCGATGAAATCCAGCTTTTTACTGTCCAATAAACTGTCGATCCCTCCTTTGAACAACTTTCCGTACAGGGAAACCGGATCTTTCTCCTTGTCAATCGGCAAATATTCTTTCAGTTCTTCATCCAATTGATCTGCTGGTTTAAAACACTCTTTAAATGAAATGACCGATACCTTGATTGAATTCTGCAACAGGTTTTGAGAAATCAGATTGATAACCTGATCCCACTGAGCGCCCATATATCCGTCGAAAGCAAGAACCGGATTATTCCCGGGATTTTCAGCCACCTTGCCTGCCAGTAAGTCACTGATATATTTTGCACTTTCTTTGATTCCCGATACGATCGACCCTATGGTGTCATCATTAAGCAAAGGCCGGTTCACGGCTGTGGTGTCATCATAAGGGTGCGGGTTAAACATGAAACTCATCTTTCAATCTCCTATTATTTAAAGTTCATACAATTTCGTAATATTCAAATCCCATCAACTCAGCTACCAAGGATAGTTCGGCCCGGTAATCTCCGTCAGCAATGGCAAAATGCTGGGTAGTCCCGATCCTGAGTATCTTTTCAAATAACTGTTTCACCGGAATCAGCGGCCGGAAAATCGAATGGGAATAAGTGGCAAACAGATGCTCCCCTTCCAATGAATCGACCAGCGTACAAACCATTTTGAATGCACCTGAATTCTCCACCAGCTGAACCATGGTTTTTCGGCCGGGAGAGATTCGATACCATGCAAAAGGTGCTCCGGCATATTTGTAATTAGTTTTGGCAAACCTGACATCCCGCGCAATGACAACGTTGTCCACGAAATCAGGATCGTTATGGTCGTTCGGACCGGCATGTCCTCCCGCAAACGTATTTCCTGCTGATTCAATGTGGAACGGTTCAATATAATTGACATGTTTACGGCACAGTAATTTCAGGATGAAGGTAATGATCCCTGCTCCGATATCCCCTTCGGGCACAAGAACCGACATGTTTTCATTGTAAAAAGGGTGATAAAATCCCGGACGCAATCCGATGAGCTTAAACATGGCAGGATCGATATCATTAAACACCATTGTATCCACATTCCACTTTTCAGTCAGCCTGGCAATCCCGATGGAAGCCCGAACCGATGCAAAGAATTTGTCATGATCCACGTCATCCATTACCCGGTACCTGGAAACCAATTCATCCATGTAGGCTTTGGTATCTGTATCGGTGACCTGGTTCACTTCATCTGCCAATGCGGAGTATGTAATAAAGCGGAGTTCCGGACCAACCCGTGTGAATAAATTATAAGGATCGACATAGGTAGACCACATCACTTCATTGTAATTCGCCAGCAGACCGAAATTGGCCTGACGCAGAATGCTCCTGACTTTTGCAGCTTTGGCAAAAGTGAAGATCTGCTGATTGATCTCTTCCCTGCTTCCCATGACTACCTTGACATTTTTTCTTCCCACTCGGGGCACCGATCCTGATCCCTCGAGCGATCCCATCAGGGTTCCGGTACAAAGGAATTCTATGAAATCGTCTTCATCAAGGGTATCGATAAACGACTGCCTCTCTTTTGCATTGTTTACAAAGATAACCGGTATCTCAGGCATATGCCTGAAAA
>CAYWTT010000089.1:0-10526 GCA_964461245.1 uncultured Prolixibacteraceae bacterium
TTCATCTAGCACCCTGGCAATAAGATAGGCCAGCTTCAGGGAGGGATTGTATTTGTTCTTCTCTGGGATCATATCCGTGACTGGCAACTAATTCGCAGGATTCAGAACAGGATACTTAACTCATATGAAGGTGATTTTTCAAAACATATGCCCAACGAAACTGTTCCGCGGAATCGGATGGTTTGGCAAAGTATTCCTTCACAACTGGCTAAAGAGAATAAAAAATTCGTGTACGGAGTATTAAGAAAAGGCGCCTGTGCCAAGGATTTTGAATTCCGGCGAGCGCATTCCCCGTCCGCTCAGCGGCGGGGAATTTCAATTTGCTATCCAGTGGTTAGTGGATTGCGGCTTGCTGTGGAAAAGCCACCAGGTATCAAAACCTGGAATCCCGATGGCTGCTTATCAGGAAATTTCTGCATTCAAGTTGTTTCTGCACGATGTTGGTTTACTTAGTGCCATGGCAGGGCTCAATGTGCAGACAATTATTAAAGGCGATGAAATTTTAACTGGATTCAAAGGTGCGCTTATTGAACAATACGTGATGCAGCAACTACGTTTGAACAGCGGGCTGTATATCGGTTACTGGACAAATGAACGGAGTACTTCCGAAGTTGATTTTGTCATCCAGGAGGAAGGGAAAGTTATCCCGCTTGAAGTAAAATCAGGTGAAAATCTGAAAGCGAAAAGCTTCAGACTATTTTGCATTCGGTACAAACCTTCAAAGGCTATCCGAACATCATTAACCAATATAAGGAAGAAGAGTGGATGACAAACTTTCCATTGTATGCAATTGGAGAAGAAAATTCTTAACTGGACAACAATTTGGAAGTGAATGACAAGTCTGAGAAGTTTTTTGAAAACGAATCAAAAATGATATTGTATGCGATATTAACAAAATCCATGCATTTATGTTAAGCAGAAAATTTGTAAAAAGCCTGTAAAAAGAACAAAGATAAAAGTTTCTGATCAGGGATACAGGAATCGAGTGGGAAGTGCTGTCGGAAATAGGAGAAAAATTGGGAATAATGCAAACAAAACAATTTTGTTTAAATCGTCAACTGCCACAATATCCAGTTCATTCCGGTTCCATGATGTAATTTAAAACTTTCCCCACTGTATTCCCAATATCGTACTGTGATAAAACAATCAGAAATCAATCGGCCTGAGTCTTTCAGCAAACCCTAACTAAAAAACAACATTGATGTTGTTCTTGATCGGAGCAAAACCCTTGTAATTTAAAAGAGTATCATTTAAAACAGCCTTGTGTTTTTAAAATAATATTTATATTTGCATGGATATCATGATGAGAAGGAAGGTTCATGGAAAGAAGTATTATTCAAAAGTTATTGGAATGGAAATCTGCCTCAATCCGTAAACCCTTAATTGTAAGAGGGGCAAGACAGGTTGGAAAATCATTTTCAATAATAGAATTTGGGTTGAATCATTTTGAAGGCAACCTGCATGTCGTGAATTTTGAAAGCAATCCCGACTGGCATCCGGTTTTTGAAAAAAATTTTGATGTCAAACGGATAGTAGCTGAGCTTGAAATCTTTCTCGGAAAGCGCATCCGGGCTGGAAAGGATCTGCTTTTTTTCGATGAGATACAGGAATGCCCGAAAGCAATCATGTGCCTACGTTATTTTTATGAGCAAATGCCTGAGCTTCATTTGATTGCCGCTGGTTCGCTGATAGAGTTTGCATTGAAGGATATTTCATTTCCGGTCGGGCGGGTGCAACTCCTGAATATGCACCCCATGAGTTTTTTCGAATTCCTGATGGCAACAGACAAAGAACTTTTAGCCGGAGAGATTATAAAAAAACCTCAAGAATTGTCTGATAACATCCATCAATTGCTTAATGACGAGCTAAAAAAGTATTTTTTCATCGGAGGAATGCCTGAATGTGTAAAGACGTATGTCGAAACCGGCAGTATGACCGAAGTCTTTGCCATACAATCGAACCTGATAAATACTTTCCGGCAAGATTTTGCAAAGTACGCTCAATATTCCGACAAGCGTTGCCTGAATGCCGTTTTGAATTCGGTTGCTCAGCAGGTTGGTGCTCAAATAAAGTATTCCCGGTTGGCAGAAGGTTTTTCTAACCCAACCATAAAAAAAGCGTTTGAACTGCTTGAAACAGCCCGACTCATTAAAAAGGTAGTTGCATCAAATCCGGGTGGTATGCCTTTGGGGGCTGGCGCAAACGACAAGATATTCAAAGCAGTTATGCTTGATATTGGCTTGATGTCGAACCTCTGTGGACTTAATATTGCGAAAGAATTTCAGCAGACCGATTTGTTATCTGTTTTCCGGGGGAAAATGGCCGAACAATTTGTCGGGCAGGAACTTGTTGCTGAGGGGAACGGCGACTTGTTTTACTGGTCGCGGCAAGCTAAAAGCAGCAATGCTGAGACTGATTATCTTGTTGAAACCAGCGAAGGTATTTCCCCAGTTGAAGTTAAAAGCGGTTCAGCAGGGAGTCTCAAAAGCCTGCATATTTTGCTGAATACCTATCCGAACGTAAAGAAAGCATACGTGTTTTCAAGTGCCCGGTTCGGAGAACTTCCTGAGCAAAAAATTTCATTTTTCCCTTTGTATTTCGTGGCTTCATCGGTGAAAAGCTAGAATGTCTGGGATAATTGGCACTTTTACCGATGCAGTTACTGATTTAAGAAAAGTGAACGGCGGGCCACTGACCCTTGAACTGCATAAAATTTTTCCGAAATCCGGAAAGTATCCGGAAGGTCTCGTTTCTGGTGAAATCGTATATGAATAAAGGAGGATGCAAATTGCAGATCAATACGGGAATTTTTTAAATTGCCGACGAAAACTTGGAACCAAGGTTTTTTTATGATTTTAAAGAAAGTGAAGCATTTTGCCTCCGGATTTAAAGGAATTTGTCTGTGCCTGGCCATTACGCTGTTGCCCTTTGTACTCAACGCTCAGGAGATGCCGGACAGCCTTCAGGCGAAAAAAACAAATCACCTTTTAGATGAGGTAATTGTGACCGGTACGCGAAATGAAACCACCGTGCGCAATCTGCCCCTGAGCATATCGGTAGTACCGGGAATGCAGATTGACAATCGTCAGATTCAGTCGGTATTGCCCATTCTCAACGAACAGGTGCCGGGTCTTTTTATCACAAGCAGGGGGATAATGGGCTACGGAGTATCTACCGGAGCGGCAGGCACCATGAGAATGCGGGGAATTGGAGGCAGTCCCACTACAGGATTGCTGATGCTTATAGATGGAGTGCCCCAGTACATGGGATTAATGGGGCATCCCATTGCCGATATATACCAAACCATGTTTGCTGACCGGGTGGAAGTGGTCCGGGGACCCGCTTCCCTCCTGTACGGATCAAATGCTATGGGCGGCGTAATCCATATTGTGACTTCAAAACTTAACAAAGACACCATTCAGAATAAGGTCAGAGTAAGCTATGGCTCCTTTCATACCCTGGAATCTGCCATTTCGAACTGCATTCAGAAAGGACGTTTTAGCAGTAAAGCAGCGGCTTCTTATAACCGAACTGGCGGGCACCGAGAAAATATGGACTTCGATCAGTATGCCGGTTATGCTAAGATGGAATACAAATTAAGTAAAAGGTGGAGTGTTTGTTCGGATATGAACATCACTCATTTTAATGCATCTAATCCCGGTACAATCAACAAACCACTCATTGACAATGATTCGCACATAACCCGGGGAATGATAACCTTCAGTGTTGAAAATAAATACAGCCAGACATCCGGATCCTTGAAACTGTATCATAACTGGGGAAATCATGAAATTAATGATGGTTATTCAGAGGGTGAACAGCCAAAGGATTACCTTTTTCAGTCCCATGATCAAATGACCGGATTATCCTGCTACCAATCAGTTACGGTGTTTCCGGGAAACCGGATAACCGCCGGATTCGATTTTCAGCATTTCGGAGGTAAAGCAGGGAACCGGTTTACCAAAGGAAGTGAGACAATTATCGTGGATACCACCTTGTATGAAATTGCAGGGTATGTCGATTTCCGGCAGTCGATTGGATCTTACCTCACATTCAATGCGGGATTGCGGTATGATTATCATATACAGACAGGGGCACAATGGATCCCCCAGGCAGGGTTATCGTTTCATCTGCCCCGGACAATCGAGGTGAAGGCGATAGTAAGCAAGGGTTTCCGCAATCCCACCATCCGGGAGCTGTTTATGTTTCCTCCCCAAAATCGTGACCTTTTGCCAGAAAGCATCCTGAATTACGAATGGTCGCTATCGCAGCATATTTTAAAGGATAACTTATCCTACAGTCTGAATCTCTTCCTCATTGACGGGAACAATATGATTCAAACCGTATATACCAACGGAAGGCCGTTGAATGTCAATACAGGTAACATCAGAAACCACGGTTTGGAGGCCAGTGTGAATTACAGAATTAACAAATGCTGGGTTTTCCATTCGAATTACAGCTGGCTTCATATGAAATATCCCATCACAGCTGCCCCGGAGCATAAAGCATTTATAGGAATAGACTATTCAAATAAAAAGAACAGAGTATCAACAGGGATTCAGTATATCCACGGACTCTACACCTCAGTTACACCGGTTAAGAAAGAAAATTTCATGCTATGGAATTTACGGGCGGACCATCAGTTTGGAAAATTCATGGACCTGTTTGTGACGGGTGAAAATCTTCTGGGTCAGCAATATGAAATTAATGCCGGTTATCCCATGCCGGAGGCTTCAATGGCTTTGGGAGTCAATTTCCGGTTTTGATCATATACCACAAAATTCAATCACATTCAAAATAGTCCATTAGGCATTAAAAGTTCTGAGTAAATTTATCAGGCTGAATTCCTATCAGATGGCTAAATGCCGGTGAGGCATAATGAATAATAAATCAAACTGATTCACAAACCATATGAAAACGTTAAAATCCGGAACCTTCCTCCTTGCAGTCCTGCTTGTGGCTTGTATGTCCGTTGAAGCGCAAAATGCCTTAGTACCCCTTGCCCCGGAACCCTACCGGAGGCCGGAGAATTATAAGACTCAGCATTATCCATACTCCTTAACAGAGTTAAAAGACCGGTTTTCGGAGGACATGATGAAAACGTCGGCTGAGGTTTATGAGCGGGTACAGAAAGTCAATGAACAAGGTAAATGGAAATCCACCCCGGAATCCATCGACAGCCACCGGGCTCCGGAATGGTTTCCCGATGCCAAATTCGGCATGTTCATCGATTGGGGACTATGGTCTGTTGCCGGCTGGGCACCCAAAAAGGAAAAAGGGGCAATGTACCCCGACTGGTACGAATTACGTCTTGATACGGATTCCGCATTTATGGCGTATCATGAAAAAAACTGGGGTCGTGACTTCAGCCGTGACGACTTTATTCCCTTGTTCAAAGCCCGTAAATACAAGCCTGAACACCTTGTGGAAATCGCTAAAGAAGCAGGGATGAAATATATGGTCCCCTTCTGCAAACATCACGGTGGTTTTTGTCTTTGGTCCTCGTCGTTTACCCGAAGAGACGCCGGAGATATGGGTCCCAAAAAGGATCTGATTGCCCCGTTGGTTGATAACTGTAAAAAGCAAGGGCTGAAATTTGGCTTTTACTTCAGCATTGAAGAATGGGAGTATCCGGTAATGGATGAAAAGGGAAATCTGCAGCAACGCAGATGGAATGGCTCCATCCTGCCGTTTGATGCTGATCTTGAGAAGAAATGTTCAGGGAAGATTGCCGTCCGCAATTTTGCGACAGACTATCTTGTTCCCCAGGCAGCCGAATTTATTGATAAATATGATCCTGATCTGCTGTGGTATGACGGAGATTGGAATACCCATGTGGAGGAACTTCACACCTACGATATTGCGGCTTATTTTTACAACCAAGCAGAGGGGAGGAAGCAAGTTGTGGTGAACGACCGCTACGGACCACACAAAGGAGAGAAATGGCAACGCTCGAAACGAGGTGATTTTTTTACCAACGAATATGGGGACATGGAAAAGGAAGCTAAACAAAGCATCCATCCCTGGGAGGAATGCCGTGGGATCAGCCAGTCTTTCGGGTTCAACTGGCAGGATACCGAACAAAATGTAATCAGCTCTAAGGCGTTTATCGATATGTTTGTCGACATCGTCGCACACGGAGGAAACTTACTGTTAATTGTAAATCTTGACGGGCAGGGAGCTTTGCCATCGGTGCAGGAAAAACGATTGAAAGACATCGGGAAATGGTTGTCGGTAAATGGAGAAGGCATTTACGCCACCAGGCCTTATAAACAACCTGTGGAAGGGGTGGTTTCCTATACGCAAAGCAAGGATGGTCAATATGTATATGCGATCATTAGGGAGTGGCCCGGGAAGCAAATCAGTCTGAAGGGTATTCGTCCGGCTGAAGGAAGTAAAATAAAAATGCTGGGATCTGATAAATCTATAGAATGGTATGATTCAGCCGGAGGGATTACGGTAAAATTGCCCGAAGCATTACAAAATACAGGAAACAGGCCCTGTAATTACGCGTGGGTACTAAAAATCCATCAAACGGATAAATAACCATCGCATTGAATAATAAAGCAAAGGGAAAAGCCGTATCAGACTGATTCCCTTACAATTGGGGATTCGCTGGCGAGAAATAAAGAAATTCTGATCAATCTTAGGAAATGGCTGCGATCCGCTCTTCCAGGACCCTGATCTTGGCTTCAGCGTCGGCTTTCTTGGCTTTCTCTTTATCGACCACGGCAGCAGGTGCGCTGTTCACGAATTTTTCATTTTCCAGCTTTTTCATCACTGAAGCGAGAAATCCGCGGGCATAGTTCAACTCTTCCTGCAGTTTTTGAATCTCTTCGGTTGCATCAATATGTTCTCCCAACGGAATAAACAGGGTGGTTGATTTGACCCGGAAGGAGGCGGCTCCCCTGACCTCGCCCTCCACGGTGCGGAGGCCGTTCAGGTTGCATAATTTGGTCACCACGGGAGTGAATACGGGTTCATAGCCCTTTTCGCCCGGTGCCACGGCTGCCTCAATCTGTTCCCTGGCTGGAATATTGTTGTCCAGCCTGATCTTTCTGATCCCGGTAATTGTTTCCTTCACATTTTCAAAAGCTTCCAGCAGACCGGCATCATAAGATTGAGCCACAGGCATGGGGGCAATCATAAGGCTTTCTTCCGGTTTCCTTTCCGCGAGCAGTTGCCAGATCTCTTCCGTGATAAACGGCATGTAAGGATGGATCAGCCTGAGGAGCTGATCGAAAAGTAAGGTCACTTCCGCATAGGTTTGTTCATCGATGGGCTGCTGGTAACCGGGTTTTACAATTTCGAGCAGCCAGCCTGAGAATTCATCCCTGAAAGTGGTATATACCAGCATCAGGGAATCGGAAATGCGGAATTTTGAAAAATGATCGTCAAGGGTGACAATTACTTCGTTCAATTTGTTCCGGAACCATTCCAGCGCCAGTTTGGAATGTTCGGGCTGCGGAACGGAGTCTGAAACTTCCCAGTTTTTCACCAGTCGGAAAGCATTCCAGATTTTTGTCGCAAAGTTGGCTCCCTGCTGGGGCAGGCTTTCGTCAAACAAAAGGTCTCCCCCGGCAGGTGAACAGAGCAGCATGCCTACCCGGACACCGTCGGCTCCGTATTTTTCCATCAGTCCGATCGGATCGGGTGAGTTGCCCAGCGATTTTGACATTTTGCGACCCAGCTTGTCACGCACCATTCCGGTATAATAGACATTTTTGAACGGATAGTCATTCCGGTATTCATATCCTGAGATGATCATGCGCGCGACCCAGAAAAAGATGATGTCGGGGGCAGTCACCAGATCGCTTGAGGGATAGTAGTAATTGATTTCCCTGCTGTCGGGGTGGTTGATACCGTCAAAAACGGAAACAGGCCACAGCCAGCTGCTGAACCAGGTGTCAAGGACATCGTCATCCTGGCGGAGATCGTTCCGGGTCAAGGCCGGATTGCCTGTTTTCTGACGGGCCAGATTCAGCGCTTCCTCACTGTGGGTGGCCACCACAAAACTGCCATCGGCCAGATACCAGACCGGGATGCGGTGTCCCCACCAAAGCTGGCGGCTGATGCACCAGTCCTTGATGCTGCTCATCCAATGACGATAGATATTCTTGAACTTGGGAGGATGAAAACGGATCGTATCATCCATGACATGCTCAAGGGCCGGTTTGACCAGTTCTTCCATTTTCAGGAACCATTGGGCCGACAATTTTGGTTCAATGATCACATCGGTCCGTTCCGAAAAACCGATCTTGTTGGTATAATCCTCTATTTTAACGAGATTTCCGGCTTTTTGCAACTCAGGAATGATCTTTTCCCGTACATCAAAACGGTCTTCCCCAATGAAGAGCAAGGCTTTTTCGCTCATGGTGCCATCGTCATTGAAAATGTCGACCGATTCGAGCTTGTGTTTCATCCCGATCAGGTAGTCGTTGGGATCATGGGCAGGAGTGATCTTCAGGCAACCGGTACCGAACTCCATATCCACATATTCATCTTCGATGATGGGCACCAGCCGGTTGATCAGGGGGACATACGCCTTTTTCCCCCGGAGGTGGCGGAACCGTTCGTCGGCAGGATTCACACACACGGCTGTGTCCCCCAGGATGGTCTCGGGCCGGGTGGTGGCTATGGTAATGTATTCATCCGTCGTACCTTCGATCAGGTAACGCAAATAGTAAAGCTTAGACTGCACCTCCTTGTAATTCACCTCTTCATCGGAGAGGGCTGTCTGGGCTTTCGGGTCCCAGTTCACCATCCTGACCCCGCGGTAAATATGTCCTTTGTTGTACAAATCGACGAAAACCCGGATCACCGACTCGCTGCGGGCTTCGTCCATCGTAAAACAGGTGCGTTCCCAGTCACAGGAGGCTCCCAGCTTCTTCAGCTGTTCGAGGATGATGCCGCCGTGTTTGCGGGTCCATTCCCATGCGTGTTCCAGAAATTCTTCCCTGGATATGTCGTTTTTGGTGATCCCCTCTTCTTTCAGTTTATTGACCACCTTAGCTTCCGTGGCAATGGATGCATGGTCGGTCCCCGGAACCCAGCAGGCATTTTTCCCGGTCATACGTGCCCGGCGGATCAGGATGTCCTGGATGGTGTTGTTGAGCATGTGACCCATATGAAGCACCCCGGTAACATTGGGCGGAGGTATCACAATGACATAAGGTTCCCGTTCATCCGGTTCTGAATGGAAGAAACCTTTCTCCATCCAGTATTTGTACCATTTTGCCTCCACTTCGGCCGGGTTGTATTTGCTCTGAATCTCCATGTGCGTGACTTATTATATAACCATCATGATGAAGCCACAAAAGTAACAGGAATTCATAAAAGCACAACCGGTACGACGCTTTAATCGGCATCGTACCGGTTTGTTTAACAGGAACGTAATGAAAGAGCTAACCTGTTTTTCCTATTTTTGGATCTGCTTCAGGCAGTAAATCTTTTTTGCGCCTCTGAAGATGTATGCTTTGCGGGTTATGGCCGGCGACGCCCATAATTTGTCGTCCAGCCGGTTCTGTCCCAGCTCTTCAAGTAACAATCCCGGATTTATAAGATGGGTGATTCCTTTTTCGTCGTAGAAAAAGAGCTTTTCGTTTGCGATCCAGGGAGTTGCCCAGCAAGCTCCCACTTTTTCAATTTTCCGTTTGCTGAGGCTTTTGCCGGTGGCTGCATCGAGTACGTTCAATTCTCCACCCCGGCTCGCAAGCACATAGATCATTCCTTTATAAAGCAGGGGGGAGGGGTTTGCCAGTCCGGTTTCACCGGATGACCAGACTACTCCATTGCCCGAGGTTGCTCCCTTTTTGAGTGAGATATCGCCTTCCGCACCGGCTTTCACAGCATAAAGAAACCCGGGATTATCGCGGCCGCCGGCATTTCCCAGGTAGATGTGCTCATCATCGTATACCGGGGAGGGGATGCTCATTTCACCGCCCGTCTGAAGTTGCCATAAAAGTTTGCCGGTCATGGGATCATAAGACCGGGTGATCTTTCCGGTGGTGACCAGCTCGGTCCTCAGGTTGTTTTTCCAAATGACAGGGGTGGAATACGTGGTCTTCTCATCCCTGGTGACCTTCCATACTTCATTCCCGTTGGCTGCATCCAATGCGGTAATGAAAGAGGTCGTATCGTTGTCCATTTTCACAATGACCAGATTCCGGAACAGTACGGGCGAAGCACCGGTTCCCCAGCCATTCCTGGTTTCATATGCGCCCAAATCTTTCTTCCACATAAGTTTGCCAGCCAGGTCATAACAAAAGAGCCCGATATTCCCGAAATAGGCATAGAGCCGTTTCCCGTCGGTAACAGGTGTTTCATTGGCATAGGTGTTCATGGGATGCTTTTTGGTTCTCGGTTTCCCCTTGAAAGCCACTTGTTTCCAAAGTTCCTTTCCGGTTTCCAGATCAAGACAGGTCACCTCCCAGGTAAAAGTTTCGTTCAGGTAACTGAGGTCTTCGGGGGGAGGACCAGCGGGTTGCGCTGACCGCTGACCGCGAGAATCCTGGGCATCACCGGAA
>CAYWTT010000090.1:0-10477 GCA_964461245.1 uncultured Prolixibacteraceae bacterium
AACGGGGAAAAACAGATGACCTCCTATCCATATCCCGTGCAGGTTTGGCGGCTTGGGCAGCAGATGATCGTGAGCCTGGGAGGAGAACTTTTTGCAGATTACTCCATCAGGTTGAAACGGATATTCGGGGAGGATATCTTTGTAATGGGGTACTCGAATGATGCAGTTGCCTATATTCCTGATGAAAAAGCACTAAAAGAGGGAGGGTATGAGGTAAACACCTCGCCCATGGTCTATGGGTTGCCTTCGGTCTGGAAATCCGGACTGCAAAAACAAATATTAGGCGAGGCCGTGAAGCTGGCATATCAAACCGGCATTCCTGAAACCCCCGAGTTAACCGCTAAACTGAACAATGTCATGAACACTATTTCCGGGGTACAGGTGTCTGATGTAAAGAAACCGCTCATGGCTAAACCCTATTTTTCGGGATTCAAAGAGGCACACGACACCTATCATGCCATCTCCGTGGCCAGCGATGGTAAAATCTATTACGTACTGTCATCTCAATCCATCGATACCGGCGGGCAAATGTACCGGTACGATCCGGTATCCGACCAGACGAGCCGGGTGGGAGACCTGACTGAGTTTTGTGGGGAAAAGGGTAGGAAAACCATATCCCAGGGGAAGAGTCATGTCAGATTTTATGAGAGCCGGGGCAAGCTTTATTTTTCAACCCATGTAGGCTTCTATGAGATGATCGATGGGATGGAATGTCTGCCGGTCCATGCTCCTTCCGGATACGGTTTATATCCGGGAGGCCATTTTCTGAGCTACGATCTTCAGTCGGGCAAAGTGGAAGATCTGGCCATCGTCCCCGGAGGGGAGGGAGTACTGACTATGGTTATGGACACCATGAGAAGACAGATTTACAGCATAACCTGGCCAGGAGGACAGTTTATTCATTACGATGTCACTTCGGGACTATTAAGAAACTTAGGGCATGTTTCAGCTAATGGAGAAGCCGGCCAGGTAGGACAGGACTATCGCGTACTCTGCCGCTCGATGTTTGTGGATCCCAGAGACGGAAAGGTATATTACTCCACCTCGGAAGGGGACATTTTCTATTATGATCCGGGATCGCACGATATTCATAAAGTGGAGGATCTCTCTCTTAAAATCGACTATTTCGGTAAATATGATCCTACGCGACCCGGCAATATGGGATATAACTGGAGATCAATCGTATGGTACCCCAAAGAACAGGCGGCCTACGGAGTCCATGGGAACTCAGGATATTTGTTCAGGTTTGATCCACGGGAAAAGCAGATCGGGATTGTGGACAGGATAACCTCGGAACCATCCAAAAAAAGCGGCATGTTCGATCAGTTTAGTTACGGGTATCTTGGATTTGACCTTGGACCGGACAATGAAACCCTTTATTATCTTACCGGAGGGCCTGTATACATTGATGGTAAACGGGTGAAGGGGGTGGATGAGATATCCATGGGAGCAGCCCGCGGATTGGAAAATTTGCATTTGGTCACTTACCATATTCCAACCGGAAAATATACCGATCATGGAGCGATATTTTATCCGGATGGTTCGAGGCCTACTTATGTAAATTCCATAGCCATCGGTAAAGACGGATATGTATATGCCCTGGCAAGGTTTGAGCATAATGGGGTCCTGGTTGAAGATTTGATAAAAATTCCGGATCCATTAAGAAAATAGGCATGATAAGCAGAAGAAATTTCAATATAACAGGTACACTGGCAGGCGTCGCGGTAACACTGGGATCGGCCGTGAAAGCGAAAATTAATCAGGAAGGGAAGAGAGGGGGGATTATTGACCAGGATACTTCCCATTGCATTGCCTTTACCAAGGCAATGAATGATCCCCTGGCGGATTGGCTCCTCTACCTGTGATTTCAGGTTTGCTTCATGCAGAAGATGCCAGAAAAATTGCGGGATTTTATTTAAAAAAAAGAGGGATTGAAACCCTCTTTTTGTGCCCAGGACAAGACTCGAACTTGCACATCCTTACGAATACTAGTCCCTGAAACTAGCGCGTCTACCAATTCCGCCACCTGGGCAATTATTGAAAGAATGATTTTTCTGTTTCAGAAAAACGATGCAAATATATAAAAATACCCTTACAATGGCGGTATCGCACCTTTTTTTATAAGTTTTTTTCATCCCGGAAAAACGGAAACAGGCTTCTTTTCTGAAACGGCTGGATTAAACGCTGGATTAATTCATTTGGTTTCTTTTTTCATTACCGGGTGTTGGAATTGCATTTAATTTTTCCAATTTTGGAGAGTTTTTAAAATAACTAATGCCAAAAAGAATGAATAAGCCGAAGATCCCGGTGATACCAAAGGTTATGGTGTTGCCATTTGTTTTGATTACTTCCTGTTTTGCCCTGTGGGGCTTTGCCAATGACATCACCAATCCGATGGTGGAGGCATTCTCCCGGATCCTCATGATGAGCAATTTCGAAGGATCCCTTGTTCAATTTGCCTTTTACGGGGGCTATTTTGCCATGGCTTTTCCCGCTGCCCTTTTCATCAAGAAGTACACTTACAAGGCCGGAATTCTGGTTGGTTTGGGGTTGTATGCCACAGGTGCTTTTCTGTTTATTCCGGCTTCTTACTCCATGATATTCTGGCCGTTTTTATTGGCCTATTTTATACTCACCTGCGGCCTTTCATTTCTGGAGACCAGTGCCAATCCTTATATTCTTTCTATGGGACCTCAGGAAACAGCCACGAGGAGGTTGAATTTCGCCCAGTCATTCAATCCGATGGGATCGTTGTTGGGCATGTTCACCGCCATGTCATTTATCCAGGCGAAGCTTAATCCTGCCAGTGCCAGCGAACGTGCCGCTATGGATCCGGAGGCATTGAAAGCCTTGACCGCTTCTGACCTTACTATTATCCGGAATCCATATGTTTTCATTGCCTTTGTAATCCTGACTGTTTTTATAATCATTGCCATTGCTAAGCTTCCCCGCAATGAAGATGAGGATCATGATATTCATTTTATGGTTACCGTCAGAAGATTATTAAAACATAAAAGATATTATGAAGGAGTTATTGCCCAGTTTTTTTACGTCGGGGTACAGATCATGGTCTGGACCTTCATTATTCATTATGCCAAAAATGAGCTGGGTTTAAAACCTGAAACGGGACAGTTTTACAATATAATTGCCATGGCCATCTTCGTTACCAGCAGATTTATCTGTACCTTCCTGCTGAAATATTTCTCACCTGGAAAATTGTTGATGGCACTTGCTATCGGAGGAATGGCAACGACCTTGGGTGCCATTTTCCTGAAGGGTATGCCCGGGCTCTATTCCCTGGTAGCCATTTCTGCCTGTATGTCACTTATGTTTCCAACTATATATGGAATCGCTTTACGAGGGATGGGAGGAGATGCAAAAATCGGGGCAGCCGGTCTGATCATGGCTATCCTGGGTGGTTCGGTAATGCCTCCCTTAATGGGTAAAATAATTGACCTCGGGACCATTGTCAATTTTTCAGCCACAAGAGCCGCTTTCTTCCTGCCATTTATCTGTTTTGTAGTAATCTCCGTATACGGATACCGCAGTTATACGGTTCACCATGAGGATATTACCTATTTGAGGAAAACCGCAAAGGCCTGATCATTTGATCTGCAGGTGCTCTTGGTCGGTGATCTTTTCACAATAGTGACATTTCAGTGCCAGCGGACTTTTAGAAACCACGGTGAATTTGGTCAGTATCGCTTCACTGTTGGTGATGCACTTGGGATTGAAACAACGGACAATCCCGACGACCTGTGAAGGTATTTCGACAACCTTTTTCTCAGTGACTGCATAGTCCCGGATAATGTTCAACTTGGCATGAGGGGCAATCAGGGCTATCTTGTTGATTTCGTCATCTTCAAAAAACTTGTCACTTACCTTGATGATCGCTTTGATGCCCAGTTTTTCACTTTCCAGGTTGGTGCCAAAGGTGATCTGGTTTTCAATTTTATCGAGCCTGAGCATGTGGATCACATTGAACAGGTATCGGGCAGGGATATGGTCTATTACGGTGCCGTTCTTAATGGCACTGACTTTCAGTTTCTTCTTGATATTCTCTTCCATGGCTTGATTTACTTAAGATTCAATGTGTGGGCGATGATGGCCTCCCGGGTAAAAACACCGTTGAGGGCCTGTTCAAAATAGTATGCCTTTTCACTCTTATCGACATCCGGATGAATTTCATTGACCCTGGGAAGGGGATGAAGGACTCTGACGTTAGGCTTGGTGTTTCTCAGCATACTTTCACGCAGAATATAGACATTCTTGACCTTTTCGTATTCAATGGGATCGGAAAACCGTTCCTTCTGTACCCGTGTCATGTAAATGATGTCGGCAGCGCTGATGATGTCGGTGAATTCCCGGTGTTCATAATAGCGGATCCCTTTTTCACGGAGGTGCATCTTGTATTCATCAGGCATCAGCAGTTCGTCGGGTGCAATAAAATTGAAAATGGGATTTTCGAATTCCGACATGGCCATCAGCAGGGAATGGACCGTCCTGCCGTATTTCAGGTCGCCAACCATGAAAATGTTCAGGTTGTCAAGTGTCCCCTGTGTTTTCAGAATAGAATACATGTCGAGAAGCGTCTGCGTAGGGTGCTGGTTAGCCCCGTCCCCTGCATTAATCACCGGAATTGATGCAACTTCAGCCGCATAACGGGCTGCCCCTTCCAGTGGATGCCGCATGACGATCAGATCGGCATAATTCGATATCATCCTGATGGTGTCGTGAAGTGTCTCCCCTTTGGCAACACTTGAACTTCCCGCATCCGCAAAACCGATGATCCTGCCTCCCAGGCGCGATATGGCAGTTTCAAAACTTAACCTGGTCCGTGTGGAAGGTTCAAAAAAGAGAGATGCCACTACCTTCCCTCCCAATAAATCCTGGTTCGGATTTTTTTCGAACCAGGCCGCAAGTTCCATGATCCGGAGGTATTCCTCCTTTGTGTAATCAGTGATGGAGATCAGATCTTTTTTCATTGCAAAAATTATCTTTTAGAATCAGTTAATCATAAAAAAAAGCCAAAATTCCTTTCGGAAATTTTGGCTTTTTACCGGATAACCAGCTTTGTTAATCCTGCCATTTTTTGAAGCTGGTTGAAATAGCCGGTTTATGGAATACGATAAGGGAAAATTTTTTACAGGGTAAAGAAACTTACCTGTGAAAGGAAAACTTTGTGTCATCCAACACTTTCTCATGCCCCAAATCTACATAAAAAACTCAGTTGCGGTTCTTGCCATGATCCGGGAGTTTTCAGCCTTTTATCAACAACTCACAGCCGGGCAAAGGTCACTCCGTTGAGGGGTCCGAAAAGCGCCTCGGCTCTGGTAACCTCTGATCTCCTCACCGAAAACAGGATCCGGCACTTTTCGGTCAGGTCAGATTCCCGTAACGTGTAATTTTCGTTCCTGATTATCTGCATAACCGCATTCAGTTCATTGTAAGAACAGCGAATCTGAAACCGGTGTTCAATGTTCCGGGTTTCAATGACCGCATTCCGGATGGCATCCGCAGCAGCTTCGCGGTAAGCATTGATCAGTCCGCTTACTCCCAGAAGGGTACCCCCGAAGTAACGTACCACAACCAGGAGTACATGCGTGAGATCATGGCTGATAAGTTGCCCCAGTATCGGCTTTCCTGCAGTGGAAGAGGGTTCTCCGTCATCGTTGGCCCTGCTTCTGATCTCTTCTTCTCCCAACCTCCATGCATAACAATGGTGCCGGGCAGCGTGATGTTCTTTTCTGATCCTGGTCAGCAACTCTTTGATCTCTTCTTCGTTGCCAACCGGATACAGGTACGATATGAACCGGCTGCCCTTTTCCTTGTACTGCCCGGTGGAAAGGGCAGTTACCGTGTTCCAGGTGTCCTTCATGACAAACGATCAGAATTTTAAAAAACGAATTGGAATAATGGCCGGGACGGATGATCATTCGGTAGCTTATCTGTTGTACTTTCTGGGTATTGATACCAGACGCTTCTCTTGGGTCCCGTTTTTCCGGATGGTTTACATTTTTAGTTTTTTCTCGATATCTTCAACGTAAAGCCTGAAGTTCTTGTCGGTCTCTTTCAGATTGTTCACCGTCTTGCAGGCATGAAGCACGGTGGCATGATCCTTGTTCCCGATCTGGGCACCGATACTTGCAAGGGAATATTTGGTCATGTTCTTCGAGAAATACATGGTGATCTGACGCGCTTGCACAACCTCCCTTTTTCTGGTTTTTGCCTGAAGAGAATCGACAGGCAGGTTAAAATAATCGCAAACCACCTTTGAAATGTATTCCACAGAAAGCTCCCGCTTCGAATTCTTCACCAGCTTGTTGATCAACTTGCTGGCCAGGTCAAGGGTTATCTCCTTTTTATTGAGCATGGATTGCGCTAAAAGAGAAACCAACGCTCCTTCAAGTTCTCTTACATTGTTTGAAATATGGGAAGCAATATATTCTAGCACATCTTCATTCAGTACTATTCCGTCTTTATACGTTTTCCTTCTGAGAATCTCCATGCGGGTTTCGAAGTCAGGAACAGAAAGATCGGCTGTAAGCCCCCATTTAAAGCGGGAAAGAAGGCGTGATTCCATGCCCTTCAGCTCGATAGGCGGTTTGTCGGAAGTCAGGATCAGCTGACGACCTGTCTGATGCAAATGATTAAAGATATGGAAGAAAGTCTCCTGCGTCTTCTCTTTGCCAGCGAATTCATGCACATCGTCCAGGATGAGCACATCGATCATCTGGTAAAAGTTGAGGAAGTCATTGCGGTTGTTGTTCCGGGTTGAGTCGGTGAATTGTGTCTGGAACTTGTTTGCATTGACATAGAGTACCACTTTATCAGGAAACCTTTCTTTGGTTTCAATCCCGATAGCCTGAGCCAGGTGGGTTTTTCCCAATCCTGAATTTCCGTAAATTACCAGAGGATTGAATGCTGTTCCTCCGGGATTTTGTGAAACGGCATAACCGGCGCTGCGTGCCAAACGGTTGCATTCTCCTTCCACAAAGTTCTCGAAAGTGTTTTCAGGCTTTAGTTGCGGATCAATCTGCAGCTTCTGAATGCCCGGAATGATAAAGGGATTTTTAATGGCAGCCTTGTCTTCATTGCTGATTGGAACCACCAGTGGCTTATTCTGAATTTTGTTGTTGTTGTTGGTGGGATACTTCACGGTAAATGGCACTTCTGCAGAATGATTGCCCACCACCACATTGTATTCCAGTTTGGCCCCGATACCCAACACCATTCTGAGTGTCTTCCTCAGAATATCAATGAACTGCTCTTCCAGATATTCATAAAAGAATGCACTGGGCACCTGAATCGTAAGTACTTTGTCTTCCAGTCTTACCGGAACGATAGGTTCAAACCAGGTCTTAAAACTGCCTACAGGTACATTATCGCGGATAATGCGTAAACAATTATCCCACGCAGTCCAATGTTCGTTATTCATACTTGGGTAGTAGGATTTATCGGATTAAACAAAAATTTCCTTCATGGTATTTTCCAAAACAAAATTTGTGAAAAAAAAGAATATAAAAAAATCGTTTTCCTATTGATTTTTTTAAAAAAAACATATGGCTTTATCTATCAGTTAATTAAAAAAACAAAAAAAAATAAAAAAGCTAAAAATCTGTAAATCAATGTGATAATAATAAGTTTTTGATTAGTAAACACATATCAGGTCGGGTGGGGTAGGGTTACGATATACTGTTTAGTTTTCAGGTGTTAAATTAGGGTAATTCTTTCATCAGACGGAGGGCTTTTTGAAGCTTTATCTCTTTCCCTTCCCTGAAAGCAACGATGGTTGCATCCGGAAAATTCCGCTTTGCATCAGTCAGCATTTTCTCTATGACGGTAAAATCGGAGGTGTTTCCGGCATAGTAGGTATATGTTCCGTTGGTATTCAGTTCCTCTACATCCTCCAGACCTTCAAAAACCGGAGATTCGGAAACAAGCCGGTCAGCAGTGGATAAAAGCTGGATCCTGAATCGGATGTTGTCAGCGGATCCCTGGGCTGTTGCCGAAGGGCTGATATATACATCTTTCCCCAGGTCGACGGCTGAAAACCGGAGATATCTTTTCGGATTGTTCCGGATGTCGACCAATAACCGCTCAAGGTTGGCTGTCAGACTGGTTATGTTGTGATAAAGTACATCATCGTTGAACAACAAACCGGCCGTGGTTTTGTCCGAATTGATTTTGGAAAGAATATTCTGCAGCGAATTCACCGAAGCCGACAGGTTGCTCATTACCGGAGTCAGAGGCAGGGAGGAAAGGGTGTCACTAAAGGATGAAAGGTTATCGATGATATTGTTGAAATGAGCTGAGTTTCTGTTCAGTGATCCTGAAAACTCTTCCATGTTACCGATTAGGCTGCTGATATTCGACTTTTGTTGCGACATCAATTCCTGTAAATCGGATGTGGTATTTTCAATATTGAGAATTGCCCGGTTAATGTTGGCAAAACTCTCAGACAGGTTTTTCCGGGCATCTTCGTTGAAAATAACGGTAAGCACGGTGATTGCAGAATCAATGGTGGAAAGCAGCTCTTCGGCTTTGTTTTTTAAAGGCAGGACCTGCAGGCTCACCTGTTCTTTGATGTCGCTTTCCATTTCTCCGGGAATCGTATCCCCCGCGGCATAATATCCGGTGCTCTTTGAGTAGATCAGTTTAACCGCCCGTGTTCCCATAATGTCGCTGCTGACAATGTGAGCTGCTGAATTCCTTGGGATCCTGAAATCGTTGTCAATCATGAAAGTTACAATCAGGTCACCACTTTCATCGTCAGCAAATTCAATGTTCTTCACATTACCGACCCGATAGCCGTTCACTGTTACAGGACTTGATTCCTGTAACCCATCCACCCTGTGGTAACGGGTATAGTAATAATTAACAGGCTTGAAGAAGTCGTGTCCTTTGAGGTAGCTGAGACCCCATATGAATAGGGTGATAGAAAAGACTATCACTATGCCGAGCTTGATATATTTTGATATTTTCATTCTTTTCACAATTTAATGTAAAGTTATTTATCCTTCACAAAACAACAGCATACAGGTGAAAGAATTTAATGGTTGCTTGCAGTGCCTTATCTGTTAGAAGGCCTGGGGATATCGTTTTCAACAATAACCACGAAGGCACCGGGGAATTTTCCGGTCAGCCTGGACCTTTCTTTCAGGGCTTCTTCAATGGTTTTGAATTTTCCCGAATAGAATTTGTACCAGGGATGCACTTTCACCCGGAAAATGCCATTCTCCCCCTTGAAATTCTGTGGGGATGGTTCTAAGGGAGTGGCAATGGCTCCCACTTGGACCGAATAGAAAACTTGCCCGGGTTCAATAGTGGGTTGCTCCTTTTTGGCCTCGACAGATGATTTTCCGGGAGGTGGGGTTGTCATGTTTTCATTACCCGGTTTTGCAGGCAGAGTGCGATTCGTGTTTTTGACGTTCATTTTTGAAATGGATAATGCTGTATCTCTGCTGCTCTTGACGGAGTCAACCGGATTCCGGTTTTGTGACTCATGGTTCTGAACGGACTGTTTACTTTGGTTTTCTTCCGCGATAGCACCATCAGCCCGGTTTTCTGCAGTTTTGTTCTCTGTACCGGCCTGCCCGGGGCCTGATGTTTCCCCGGTTGCAATCTGTCCGGCCTGTGCCAGTTCAAAACGGCTCTTTCTGTCGATCCCTTTTTTGTATGTGGAAAATGCCCGGAAAACCGATTCTGCCACTTTTTCCTTTCCTCCATCAGAAACCAGGAATTTACGTTCTTCAGGATTACTGATAAATCCGACTTCAATGAGTACCGAAGGCATGGAGGTTTCCCTCAGTACTAGGAATCCGGCCTGTTTAACCCCTCTGTGGTTCCACTTCAGGTTTTGTGCAAATTCATCCTGAATGGATGCAGCCAGTTCGATGCTTTGCGACTGGTATTCAGCCTGCATACTCTCAAACATGATGTACGACTCGGTTTCGTTAGGATCAAATCCCTGATAATTGGTGGAATAATCCTCTTCCAGCAGGATCACGGAATTCTCTTTTTTTGCCACCTCCAGGTTTTCCTGGCTCCTGTGTAATCCCAAGGTGAATGTTTCAGTCCCTTTTACCGAGGTTTCGGCCACATAATTGGCATGGAGCGAAATAAATACATCCGCTTTGTTCCTGATGGCAATGGCTGCTCTTTCGTACAGCGGAATAAAAGTGTCCTTTGACCGGGTATAGATCAGTTTCACGTCAGGAAATTCACTTTTGATCTTATTCCCCAGGCGGAGCGCTACCTGCAGGACAATATCCTTTTCCCTGACTCCATTGGCGACGGCGCCCGGATCGTGTCCCCCATGCCCCGGATCGATCACCACGGTCCTTAGTTTTCCATTGCCGGTCTGACCAACCAGGGGTCTGGGAAACAGGAAGGTTCCCAAAAACAGCACTGTACACAATTCTGAAAGGAATGATCTCATGTTTTCTAACCTGCATGATTATTGGCAAAAATAGGA
>CAYWTT010000091.1:0-10437 GCA_964461245.1 uncultured Prolixibacteraceae bacterium
GCGAGGGCCGATATGGACAATGCCATTCTGAAGGCCAGCAAACTGATCCAGATACACTCCATTACCAAAAAACCCAAGCGACAAAAATTCAGAACCAGGCAGTATAAAGAATTCGCCAGCAAGGAAGAATTCAACCGGTGGATCGACAACAGTTACCTCCTGATGGGGAAGGCTTATTTTTACCAGCACAATTTCAGTTCAGCCATTGAGAATTTTTCGTATATCCTCCGGAAATTCCCTGAAGAAAAAATCAGCTATGATGCAATGGTTTGGCTCGTTAGGTGTTACAGTGAGATGGAGCGCTTTCCGGAAGCCATAGAAATGATCGAGTCGCTGCAATCGGACAGGTCTTTTCCCCGGCGCCTGGAGAAAGAGCTGGCCAAAGCTACAGCTGACATGTATCTGAAGCAGAAAGATTATCCCGAGGCAATCAAATTCCTGGACATAACCATAAAAAAATGCTTTTGGAAAAAAGAAAAGGCCCGGCTTCAGTATATCATAGCCCAATTGTACAAGGAGACAGGAGATAACGCAAAGGCAACGGCTGCCTTCGAACAGGTCAGGCGGTATAATCCCCCGTACAAAATGGATTTTAACGCCCGTATCAATGCGGCCGGTATGTTTTCAGGCGTCGGAGATCCCGAAAAGCTGAAAAAGGCACTGGGCAAAATGCTCCGGGATGAGAAAAATCTGGAGTTCAGAGATCAGATTTTCTTCGCGCTCGCCAATATCCTGTATAAACAGGGAGATCAGGCAAAGGCTATTGAAAACTACCGCAAATCGGTATCTTCCAGTGTGGATAATACCTATCAGCTGGCTCTCTCTTCATTTACCCTGGCTGATATCTATTTTAAGGAAAAGAAATACAAGGAGGCACAGGCATATTACGACAGTGCCATGATGGTGGTAGACGATGAGTATCCCAACTATGACAAACTGAACATGCGATTTGCCAGTCTTTCACGGTTGGTAGAAAACCTGACGATAGTCGAAGTGCAGGACAGTTTGCAAAAATTGGCACTGATGCCCGAAACAGAAAGGAATGCGCTAATCTCAAAATGGATAGATGCCCTGAAGGAAAAACAAAGACAGGAAGAAATTGCCGCATCAAAACAACAGATGCAGCGGGGCTATTATCGCGCCAACGAATACCGGTTTGGTATGGGCACCTCTGACCAAAGCGCAGGTTGGTACTTTTACAATCCCCAGACTGTCTCATACGGGAAAGCACAGTTCCAGCAGCAATGGGGTAGGCGGAAACTGGAAGATGACTGGCGCCGTTCCAACAAAAACATCGTTCCCGAGGATCAGATGGATGAATTTGCCGAATTGGTTGATTCAACCAAAGCCGTGGTAAGAGTGGATGATCCGCTCCAACCGGGCTTTTATACCCAGGACCTGCCTTTGAATGACTCCCTGATGGCTGTTTCCAACGAGAAAATCAGGGATGCCCTCTATAATGCCGGAAAGATCTTTAAATCTGATTTCAATGATTATCCCCGTTCAGCCGAATCATTTGAGAGTTTGAACACCCGTTTCCCTGAGAACATTTACCTTCTTTCAGCGTGGTTTGACCTGTATGACCTGTATGAACTGATGGGAGATCATACCAAATCGGCCTACTACCGCGATTTGATCGTCGGCCGTTATCCCGAAAGCAAATATGCCAGGTATCTGCTGAATCCGGACTTCTTCACTGAACTGGAAGCACAGCAGGATACCCTGAACCAGATCTATCAGCATACCTTCCGTGATTACAAGGCTGGAAGGTATGCTGCCGTAAATCCGCAGGTGGCTAAAATGAAAAACCTGGACCCCGACACCCTGCTGCTGGCAAAAATTGATTTCATGGGAACCGTGGCCGAAGGTGCCACAGGCGATATGACTACCTTTGAGGCACTGTTGAAAACATACATCGGCAATTATCCGAAAGCGGAACCCACTCCACTGGCCAGGGAAATTCTCACCCTGATCGAGGACAGTACGCTCACCGATTATCAGAAACTGGTGAATATGGGCTATCTGCATGACGAAATCCGCAACGATGAAATTGAATCGGCCGATAAACAGGCGAACGATGAATTCGGCGGAAAGTTCAGCTATGATGAAGACCTGCTGCATTATTTCATCATCATGTTCCCGAAAAATTCGGCAGTTGAAATCAACAGGCTCAAATACGACATTGCCAATTACAATCTCGACCATTATACCCGGATCGATTTTGACATCGAAGAGGAAAACCTCGATACCAACAATAAGTTGTTGGTAATTAGATCACTTCAGAATAAGGAACAGGGATTGATCTATTTCAGGGCGATCATCCGTCAGGCTGAAGTCTTTAAAACCCTGAAAAATACCGAATATTTCAATTTTATCGTGTCTTCTGCCAATTACCGGCAGATACTGGCTGAAAATTCAGTGTCCGACTACCTTAAGTTCTTTCTTAAGAATTACAGCCGGTTCTTAGGACCGGACTTCAAGGCCGAAACTCCCGAAGAGTCTCCTGAAGAACTGATGGCCCGTGCAGAGCGTGAAAACGAGGTTCTGAAGGAAAAAGGGAAATTCGTGAACGTGGATATCCCGGTAACAGAAGGAGAATTCTCCATAGAAATCGACACCACCCAGTGCTTTGTGCTTGGGGTAAAGGATAAAAACCTCTCCCTGAGACCTCTTCTTCTCCGGTTTGCCGATTTCAACCGTGACCAGTTCAAAATATGGAACCTTGCCCTCCAAATCAAGCAGGCCGGTGATTATCAGTTTATTGTGGTAAAGGGAATTCCCGGTTATGCTGAAAGTATGTCCTACTTCAGAAAGGTCATAATGGAAAGAACTCTTTTTGAAAATCTGGGCCAGACCACCTACCGCAATTTCATCATTACGGATGCCAATCTGGAAAGGATTCTGTCAAAAGGGAACATTGATCCTTATCTCGATTTCTTCCGGACCAACTATATCCAGAAAGCGGGTCAGGTTTCCCCTGCCCCGGATCAGCAAAGCCCGGTTCAGGAAAAAACCGCAGTGAAGAATAATGCCGTCCGGACAGCTGTTCCGGATACGATACCGGCTCCCTATACCGGACCATATGCCGTATCAATTGAAAAACCACACTATTTCCTCCTTATCGTTCCGAAGGAAGGATTCAGCAAAGCTGAATTACTGGCTGGGTTGAAGAAATTCAACGATACTGCCTTCCCGGATGCAGGACTTGTGGTCAGTGAATTGACGCTGGATAATATAAGGGAGATCGTCCGTGTGGAAGGGTTGAAAGGGTTGAGCCAGGCAACAGCATACCTGGACCAGGTTGTCAATAACCGGTCCCTTTTCGCCCCGTTGGGAAATGCCAATTACCGGAATTTCATCATTACCACCGGCAACTTTGACGTTTTTCTTACCCGGAAAAACATCCTCGAATACCTCGATTTTTACAAACAGGTGTATCTGAAAAAATAACGGGAACAGCTTCATGAGAAAGATCCGCATATTATGGACCGATGATGAGATAGATCTTCTGAGGCCACACATTATATTCCTGCGTGAAAAAGGATATGAAGTGGATACGGCCAGCAACGGCTCAGATGCACTGGAACTGGTCCGCAACAACTATTACGATATTATTTTCCTCGATGAGAACATGCCCGGGCTGAGCGGACTCGAGACCCTTTCCCGCATAAAAATCATATCACCTGATGTACAGGTTGTTATGATCACGAAAAATGAGGAAGAGAGCATTATGGATGAAGCCATCGGTTCAAAGATTGCCGATTACCTGATCAAGCCGGTCAATCCGAAACAGATTCTGCTATCCCTGAAGAAGAATGTGGAGAAGAAAAAGCTGGTTACCCGGCAAACCACCTCGGTATATCAGAATGAGTTCATGCAGATCGGTTCACAAATCAGCAACCGGTTGACGGCAGAGGAATGGATGACGCTTTACCGCACCCTGGTTCACTGGGAACTGGAGCTGAGTTCCTCCGATGACAAGGCGATGGATGAAGTACTGGTCATGCAGAAAAGTGAAGCCAACCAGACGTTCTTTCGCTTTATCAGGGAGAACTACATCAAATGGTTCGGTAAACCGCTGGGAGAAAGACCGATGATGTCGACCGATATTTTCAGACAGAAGGTTTTTCCCCTGTTGAACGGAGGGAAGAAGGTCTTCATGATGGTCATTGACAACCTGCGGTTCGATCAGTGGCGTGTATTGAGCCCGGTAATTGGCGAATACTACAAAATCACCGACGAAACGCTCTATTTCAGCATCCTGCCCACTGCCACCATGTATGCGCGAAATGCCCTGTTTGCTGGGCTTCTCCCATCAGAAATCGAAAAACTCTATCCCGCTTTGTGGGATGACGATGACAATGAAGGAAATAAAAATCAGCATGAAGAAGAGCTGCTGCAAAAACAGATGGGCAGGCTGGGAAGAAAGGAGAAACTCTTTTTTGACAAGGTCTCCAATTTGAAAACACCCCGTAAACTGACCGAATCGGTTCGCAGTATCCAGGAAAATGATCTTTCGGTGATGGTAATCAATTTTGTGGACATGATTTCGCATGCGCGGACTGAAATGGATATGATCAAAGAGCTGGCTTCCGACGAAAAGGCATACCGTTCACTTACCCTCAGCTGGTTTAACCATTCCTCCCTGCTTGATCTGCTTAAAACATTGACAGGAAGCGATATACAGCTGGTAATTACCACCGACCACGGCACCATCCGGGTGGATAATCCGGTAAAAGTTATCGGAGACAGGGAAACCAATACCAATTTGAGGTACAAACTGGGAAGAAACCTTAATTACAAAGCCAAACAGGTCTATGAAGTGACTAATCCCAAAGAGGCTTTTCTCCCCTCCCGCAACGTCAGCACCACTTACATTTTCGCCCAGAATAAAGACTTCTTTGTCTACCCCAATAACTACAATTATTACGCAAATTACTTTGAAAACACCTTCCAGCATGGGGGGATCAGTATGGAAGAGATGATAGTGCCCCTGATCACCCTCACACCCAAGCGATAGCTTTGTCCTTTCTCGTCTGAAACGCGACTCCGCTTCGCTTCGTGCTCCATGCCCTTTGCTCCATGATCCATGCTCTTTGCCCCTTCCTCGGTAAATTGCTGATTCCCGATCGACTGGCATTTCTTGATGATCCTGGTAAATTTCAGGATGAAGGCCGGTCCTGAGCCTTTTTCATCTGGGCATACAGCTTATTGGCAAAAATAAAATCTTCAAGGATGGGATTCCCTGAGTTGAGAATGGTGTGTTTTGATCCTTCCCAGCATTTTTCCCCGTTATGCAGGAAAAGCACGCTCTCCCCGATCTCAATGACCGAATTCATATCGTGCGTATTGATAATGGTCGTCATTTGAAACTCCCTGGTGAGGGTTTGGATCAGCTCGTCGATGAGTGTGGCGGTTTCCGGATCAAGCCCCGAATTGGGTTCATCGCAGAACAGGTATTTGGGATTTAAGGCAATAGCTCTGGCAATGGCCACCCTTTTCTGCATACCTCCGCTGATTTCGGAAGGGAAGAGCCGGTTGGCGTCTGTGATGTTGACATGTTCCAGACAAAAATTGACCCGATCGAGCTTTTCCCTGGCACTCATGGTGGTGAACATATCCAGCGGGAATCGGACATTTTGTTCCACCGTAAGGCTGTCGAAAAGGGCTCCCCCCTGAAAGACCATACCCAGTTCCCTGCGCAGGAGTTTCCGTTCCTCCGATTTCATGTCGGTCAAATTCCTTCCATCGTACAAAACCTGTCCCGAGTCCACATCATGAAGACCGAGGATGCATTTGAGCAAGACGGTTTTACCCGAACCGCTCCGGCCAATGATCAGGTTGGTCCGTCCTTCCAGAAAGGTGGTGGACACATTGACCACCGCCGGCTTCCCTTCAAAAACCTTGGTGACATTTTTAAGTTCGATCATGTGAGTAACATCCTGGTTAAAATCAAATCAAAAAGCAGAATCAGAATATTGGTGTTGACCACGGCCCGGGTACTGGCTTTCCCTACCTCGAGGGCTCCTCCTTGCACAAAATAGCCAAAATAAGCAGGAACTGATGAAACGAGAAATCCGAAAAAGAGGGATTTGATCAGCGAAAAAGTGACATAATAGGGAACAAACAGATACCGGATTCCGTCCAGGTATTCGTTTACCGAAACCACCCCTACGGCGGGCCCAACCAGTAACCCACCGAGTAATCCGAAAAAAATGCTTAAAACCACCAGAAAAGGGAAGATAAAGACCACCGCGATAATCTTGGGTAAAATCAGGTAACTGGCGGAATTAACTCCCATGATCTCGAGTGAATCGATCTGTTCGGTAACTTTCATGCTTCCTATCTCTGAGGTAATATTGGATCCGATCTTACCTGCCATGATCAGGCCGAGCATGGTCGATGAAAATTCCAGGATCAGCGTATCTCTGGTACCCAATCCGATCAGATAAGTGGGATAGAGTGGATTTACCAGGTTATAGGCTAACTGGATGGTCAGGATACCCCCGATAAAAAGGGAAATCATGACCACAATACCAATGGAATCGATCCCAAGTGCTTCAATTTCATAAAACAGCTGCCTGACGTACATTTTATGCTTTTCCGGTCTGGCAAAGATTTTCCTGAGCAACCAGAAATACCGTCCGATGTGAAACAGGATATTCATTGCAATGAAATTTTTCCGAAGGTACAAACTAACTGGAATTATTCACAATTTTTTCACCATCAGAATGAGCGCGGCCATGGAGCTTTCAGAGGAAGTGGTTTATTTTGCAGTAATTTCAAATTTCAATATATTTACAATAATCAGTAAACCAAAAATCATGAATAACAACTATTGCGTTATCATGGCAGGAGGAATAGGTTCGCGGTTCTGGCCGTTAAGCCGTAAGTCCCTGCCCAAACAATTCCTCGACATTTTGGGGACCGGAAGGACTCTTTTACAGCAGGCTTTCGATCGTTTCGTGAAAATCATGCCCCCGGAGAATTTTTACGTGGTTACCAGCATGGATTATGCTTCCCTGGTTAAAGAGCAGCTGCCGCTGATCAATCCGTCGCACATCCTGTCGGAACCCCTGCGCAGAAACACGGCTCCCTGCGTGGCTTATGCAGCCAATAAAATAAAAAAGATAAATCCCGATGCCAATCTGGTTGTGGCTCCTTCCGACCACCTGATTCTGAAAGAAGAAGAATTTCTCAGCCAAATTAAAAATGGCCTTAATTTCGTATCCTCGCACAAAGCGTTGCTTACCCTGGGACTGCATACCACCCGTCCTGAAACCGGATACGGGTATATCCAGACCGGAGAAAAGGCCCATTTCCAAAATCTGGATAATCTCTTCCATGTAAAGACTTTCACCGAAAAACCCGATCTCCGGATGGCACAGATTTTTATGGAAAGCGGTGAATTTTACTGGAATTCCGGGATTTTCCTCTGGTCACTCTCTTCCATCATGAAAGCTTTTGAAGCACACCTGCCTGAAGTATTCACCCTTTTCGCCCAGGGAGAGCACTTGTACGATACACCCAATGAAACGGCATTCATCAATAAAATCTATTCCGAATGCATGGGTATCTCCATCGACTACGGCATAATGGAGAAATCGGACAATGTATATGTGCTTACCGCAGATTTCGGCTGGACTGACCTGGGAACCTGGGGTTCTTTATATGAAAACAAGGAGAAAAACGAGGCGGGGAACGTACTCACCGGGGCCCGTGTTTTTACCTATGATTCAACCAACTGCATCGTCAATTTCCCGGATAACAAGATTGCCATTCTGCAGGGTCTGGACGGATATATCGTGGTGGAATCAAACAACACCCTGCTGATTTGCAGGAGACAGGACGAACAACAGATTCGGCAGTTTGTGAACGATGTGCTGATCAATGTGGGGCCTGAATTCGTCTGATCAGCCTCTTTTGAACCGTTCCTCTCCAAAGTCTGAACGGATTAATTTCTCCTGAACGGGTATCCCTGCTTTTACGGAAGATCCCATCTGCAGGGATGAAACAACAATAAAGAAAAAGGGCTGCACCCTCTGGTGGCAGCCCTTAAAAATAAATCTGTTAACTTAAATCTATCTCTTTCTATCTTTTAATTTCATTTTTCACTGGCCAGCCCGCCGCACTCTTTACCGTTTCCGGCTGACTTGCTGTTTGTCCAGTTCTTCTCACAGGTCATCCATGATTCGATCTGCAGTTCTTTTTCCTTTTCCACCGGCAACAACACGGCCAAATCGAAGTTGGCCCTGTCTGTCATCCAGGCTTCCAAATGCATTGCTTCGTCATAATCCCTGCTCAGGCAATTGTTTTCCAGACATCTCCAGTAACAGTCATTCACCATCCAGTTTTCCAGCATCAGATCCTGCTCCGTCACATTTTCGAAACTAAAAGCGGATTTGGCTTCCTTGGCCCTGTTGCTTGCGGTTCCATTCAGTGACACCATACTTAACCCCAAAATCAACGTTATTAAGAATAATCTTGTTTTCATGACTCTTGTGTTTAATTTTTCTGTTCTGTTTCTTTTCTGTTTTCTTACACCGATAAGACTGTTTTGTGATACAAATGTTACACTCAAAAGCCCCTGAAAACAGCAAAATCCAGTAACCTGAACGATTTTACCGGTAAACGGTGTTTTTAGCCGGAATACAAAAAATGGATGCCGGACAGGTTTTGTGCGATTTTACCGGTTAACCGGTAAAAGGAGAGAATATGGACCGGTTTTCAAATTTTACTTACTTTGTGACAAATTATCTGTTGTGAACATCTCTTCTTACATCATCATCCTGCTTGAAGAACATGAATATGTTATTCTCCCGGGCCTGGGGGCTTTTATTGCAGTATACCAGCCGGCCTTGTTAATAAATGAAGGACGGACCATGCTGCCTCCTACCCGTCGAATATCTTTCAATCCCGACCTGAAGATAAACGACGGACTTTTAGCCGGTTTTCTGGCCCGCCAACTGAAAATCTCCCCTTCACGGGCGAATAAAATCCTGGAACAATACTCCGAAGAGCTGATCTACCGGCTGGATCAAGATGGCAAAGTGGTTTTTGACCACCTGGGCATTTTACGGTTGGAAAATAACCAATTTCTCTTTGAAGCCGATTCTTCCACAGTGGTAAGTCCCGGCAGCTTCGGACTTGAACCGGTTGCTGCGGAACCGGTAATTCCGGCTTATTGCCGGCCGGTTGAACCGGAAGAGAAAAAGCAAAAGCGGAAAACATCTTACTGGACATGGGCTGCTTCTTTTGCTTTGTTTATCGGAATTCTCTCATTAATCTGGCTGGGATTCTTCAGAGAGAAACCGGTACCAGTCGTTCAACCGGTTGCTATTCCAAACGACACCCTGCTCAATCCCCATCAGTTTCAGGCTTCTCCCGTCGATTCTGCTGCAGCCATTCTGCCCGGGATTCAGGCCCCGAAGCCGGAGTATACCCTGCCGAAGCATCCCCGGAAAGAGCTCTATTACACCATTGGGGGAAGTTTCAAATCGAAGCAGAATGCAGAGGATTATTTCCGGAAAATGTCTGAACAGGGATACCATCCGCTTCAACTGGGCCTGATCCGGAATTTCTGGGTGGTTGCCCTGGATACCTTCCTTACCGAAAAAGAAGCTGCAGAAGCCGCAGACCGTTTCACGACGCAGCATCCGAATGCCGATATGTGGATTTATCACCGGGAATAATAAAAAGAAGCCGTCCCGGTTTGAGGCGGCTCTCTTGAATGGTCTACGAAGCAGAACAGCAGAGTTTTAAACAGAAACCGACAGAACTTTTATCTGCCCTGACAGAACTACAGCTACTCTATCAAAACACATGCCGGAATTGAAACGGATCTTTTCCTTATTTCCCCTATCTGTAAAACTTTTACCCGATGCGGGAATGAGTTATCACGTCGGTGATCAGGTCCACCACCCGATTCACATTTTTGCCAAATACCTCCAGAACGGCTTCCCAAGTCACCGGATGCTCTTCTTCCATCCAGGAATCGTAATCGGTGCTCAGCGCAACAGCGGCATAAGGGATTCCCATTTCATTGGCCAAAATACACTCGGGTGCTGTTGACATGTTGATGATATCGGCCCCCCAGCTTTGAAACATCCGGGATTCCGCCCGGGTGGAAAATCGTGGTCCTTCGATGGTGATCACCGTGCCCCCGGCGTGAAATTTCAGACCCAGCTTTTCTGCGGAGGAGATCAGCAATTCCCGCAGTTGGGCGTTAAAAGGCTTGGCCATGGGAACGTGCATTAACTCCCCGTGTTCAAAACGGTCAAAAAAGGTATTGGCCCTGAAGCGGGTGAAGTCAATGAACTGATCCGGAAATACCAGATCCCCGGGAGCAATTTCCCTGCGCAGGCTTCCGCATGCGGTGGTGGCCAGGATATGGGTGCAACCCAGTTCCCTGGCAGCCCAGATATTGGCGCGATTATT
>CAYWTT010000092.1:0-1555 GCA_964461245.1 uncultured Prolixibacteraceae bacterium
TCCCGATAACGACGGGCAAAATCTGGTTCCCCTGCTTACCCACGACCACCCTCTCGATCGCGAAAAACTTTTCTGGCACTTTCCGCACTACCATGGCAGCGGCTGGAAACCGGGATCGGCCTACCGAAACGGAGACTGGAAAATTGTGGTGCACTACGAAGAAAACTATACAGAACTGTTTAACCTGGCCGCCGATCCTTACGAAACAGATGACCTGGCCGCCCAGATGCCTGAAAAGAGAGATGCGATGAAAGCAGAACTGGAACAATTACTGAAAGAGGGCAACGGACAACTGCCTGCTCCCAATCCGGCCTACCAGGCAGCTCCCTGAAATCCGGGAGAGGCGTCCGCCAGGCATTGGCTATTTTTTAACCAACTCAACCGTCCCCAGTTCAAAACCCGTCCAGTTTTCCTGCACGGGCCGAAGGTCGAACAGGGTTACCCCGGTGGTATCGAGCTTTATTTCCCCCAACAGCTGGCGGCTCCATTCTCCACCGGTTGCAGGCACTACCAGTTCAACCGGTTTGTGGGTGCCGGCTTTAATCCTGATCCGGTTTTCACCTGCCGACTTCACCTGCGCAAAACACTGAGATATCCCCTTTTCGCTGGTGTTAAACAGCCATTCCAAACGCGCCCGGCTATCGTCCCAACGGGTAAGGTACGCCGCTGTTCCCTTGCCGGTCACTGCTGCCTGAATACCATACCCCGGATTGTGCAGGTCCGCAAAATCGGCCGTTAACAACACCTTTCCTGCTTGCAAAACCGGCATGTTGCTGGCAATTTTGACCTTCCCGCGCGCTTTGACCGCAATCACCGTATTTACCGGATCAAACGTAGCATTGGGGGTACGAATAAGCAGATCCCCGTCTTCAAACAGAAATCCAAATTTTTGTTTGGGGTTCGACACCAGGTAAACATCCTTTATTCGGGCGCTAATTCCCGGGACCCGCAGAGTCTGGTCTTTAGGCCATTCGAAAACATGCAGGTAGAGGATGGTTTCCTGATTTTTGATTTTTTGAGTACAGCGTCCCCAGGGAAGCTTAAAAAACGGACCGGCCACCGTTCCATAAATCGACTCGCCGTTCTTCTCCATCCAGTGACCAATCTCCTGCAGACGAAAAACACTCGAATCGGGAATCTGCCCTGTGGCATCGGGCCCGACATTCAACAACAGGTTTCCCCCTTTGCTGGCAATATCAACCAACATGCGAATCAGGGTTTGGGATGACTTCCAGTTTTGATCATTGCGTTTGAACCCCCAACTGGTATTCATGGTCATGCAAACCTCCCAGTCGTCGCCGGGGCTGGCAGGAGGAATATGTTGCTCGGGGGTTGAGAAATCACCGGGCCAGGGACGATAAAGCCGGTTATTCACAATCAGGTTGGGATACTGGTCGGTCACCTCCTTCAGCTTTTGGGCTGCTTCTTCGGTCATTCCGATGGGAGTATCCCACCAGACAACAGCAATATCCCCATATTTGCTCAGAATCTCTTTAACCTGCGGAACCGCCTTTTCCTCGATATATTTCATCAGGGGCTCCCGCGGGAGCGCCGG
>CAYWTT010000092.1:1655-3510 GCA_964461245.1 uncultured Prolixibacteraceae bacterium
ACCCAGGCATCGGCATTAAATTGCTTCGGATTGAACTGCGCAGCCAGCTGCTCATATTCGCTGACCGGAATCGCGGCACGGGCCATCACCCATTCGCTGATGCCCGGCACCTCCTCCCCTTTCCATTCTCCGGCCGGAATAGCATATAACCCCCAGTGAATGAACATCCCGAAACGAGCCTCCCGCCACCAGGCCATTCGCTGATCGCGGGCAGTTTCCTCGGGGCTCCGGGATTCTCTTTTCGTGTGATCACATGAAAAGAGAACCGAACAGCAAAAGAGCAGTACCAAACAACGTTTCATCGCAGTTAAATTTCAGGTTTACGACAAATTTAACGATGTTCGGCAATGAATGATAAGAGAGGGGCAGATAAACATTTCAACGTTTTTTACATCTGAAACAAATCTCGAACTTCTCCCGCCTGATTTAAAAGGTAAATCCGAACGTTCAGGAAAGTTTCTCTTCGGCAAACCAAAAAATAGTAATTTAGGCAATCTGAAAATGGATAGCGAACTAAACGATATCGCCAATAAACTTAAGAAAGGAGACGAGGAGACGTATGTTTTTCTTTTCCGGACCTATTATGTGTCGCTTTGTGCGTATGCCCGGCGCTATGTAGGCCGAAAAGAGATTGCCGAAGAGATTGTTTCGGAAACCTTTTTCAACATCTGGCGCAACCGTGCGTCCCTCGAAATCCACTCCTCTCTCAAAGCTTATCTTTTTCAAGCCGTCTGCAACAATTCGCTCAACTACCTGCGAAAGTTGAAAAACGAAGAGCTGCTGGAGGATTTCTTCAACAATACGGCAACTGAAAATATCGGGTTGGCTGCCACCTCGCTGGAAACTCCTTTCGAAAGCCTCCTCCTGAAAGATTTGTCGGAAACCATCACAAAGGCTGTAAACCTGCTGCCTCCGCAGCAGCAAGCCGTCTTCAGGCTGAAACGCTATGAAAACAAAAAAATCAGTGAGATCGCCGAAATGATGGGACTTTCAGTAAAAACCGTCGAGATGCACCTCACCCGGGCGCTGGCCTCCCTGCGAAAAAATCTGAAAGCACATCTGCCCGGATTTCTTCTCTCTCTCGTTCTGAAAAATATTTTCTAAGAAGAGCTCATCCTCCAATTAATTGACAAACAACAAATCACCCAACACAACCTGTTTCCGAAATAATATTTTCTCATTCCCATACAGGGTTTTTACCATTTGGCGCATCTTCTCTTTTGAATAACACATCTATGCATTTTGATCAAAACATACAGCGGATGATTATCCGGTTGTTTTCCGGAGAGGCGAGCCGGGAAGAGAAAAAAGATATCGAAAACTGGCTGAACCAGGAACCGGAAAACCGCAAGCTGCTGAACGATCTCAGAGAGATCTGGCTAACTGCCGGTATTGAACAGAATGCCGATCACTACGATATCGAGAAGGCCGTCCGGCAATTCCGGCAAAAGATCCGTTTCGCCGGCCAGAAAACCGTTCTGCCTCAACGCATCCCGCGGCTTGTGCGCTATGCTGCTGTTTTGTTATTGCTGATCGCCTTACCGTTAAGTTACTATTACGGCAAAAAATCAACTCCGCTCTCCGGGTCGTTTACCACCATCTCCTGTGCGCAGGGCGACAAAACGGCGATTGTCCTGCCCGATAGTTCCCAGGTTATCCTCAATTCAGGAAGCCGGCTCACTTTTAACAACAATTTTCAAAACGGACCACGTCAGGTTTTTTTAGACGGAGAAGCCTATTTTTCTGTACAAAAAAGAACTCAAAATCCCTTCAGGGTAAAAACCAGCGATATTGAAGTGGAAGTGCTGGGCACCGAATTCAACCTGAAAGCCTATTCCGATGAAGAGACCATAAC
>CAYWTT010000092.1:3610-7132 GCA_964461245.1 uncultured Prolixibacteraceae bacterium
ACCGAACAATAAAAACAACTGCCTATGGATTACACCAATTTATGAAAAAGCAGGGAGGAAAGCGCTCCACCGCCCTCCTCCCAAAAAATCAAACCTAAGTTTAACTTTTAATACTACTCAAATTTATGAAATTATTACTAACTAAACTGCCGGGCCGACAAGCCGGGCCGCTAAAAAACTTATATCGGGTCATGAAACTAACCTGGCTGCTTGTATTGACACTTTGTTTGCAAACATCCGCTTCGGTTTGGTCGCAAACTTCCAGCTTATCATTGAAGCTGAACAACACCACCTTGCAGGAACTGTTCAATACCATTGAAAACAAAACCGGTTACCGTTTTTTCTACAACAACGATGAAGTGGATGTCTCACAAAAAGTCACCTTGTCGATTAATGACAAAACGGTAGGAGACATTCTCACCCAGGCTTTTAAAGATTTACCTTACAGCTTTAAAGAACTGGACAACAAGCTCATCCTGATTGAAAGAACGGAAAATAAATCAGAGAATACCGGTTTACAACAACAAAAAACAATAAACGGAAAGGTAAATGACCCCAAAGGTTTGCCTTTACCCGGCGTAACTGTACTGGTAAAAGGTACGACAAACGGGACCGTCACGGGTGCCGATGGAAATTATTCTTTAGGGAACGTTCCCCTCAATGCTACCTTGGTATTCTCTTTTGTAGGGATGAAAAGCCAAGAAGTAATTGTTGAAAATCAGACAGAAATTAACATTGCATTACAAGAAGAAGCCATCGGGATTGAAGAGGTGGTTGCAATCGGGTATGGAACAGTTAAAAAAAGCGACTTGACCGGTTCTGTGACAAAAATAAAAGGACAGCAGTTTGAAAATCAGCAAGCTGCCAATCTTTTACAATATCTTACTGGAACAGTTGCAGGAGTAAGCGTGAATAATAGCACCTCGGCTTCAGAAAGTACACAGATAGAAGTAAGAGGACCAACTTCACTGAATGCTAATAATACACCATTGATTGTTCTGGATGGTGTAATTTTTAATGGGAATATTACCGATATTAACCCTAACGATATTGAAAGTATTGATATCTTAAAAGACGCGAGTTCTGCGGCAGTTTTTGGATCACGCTCTGCTTCCGGAGTAGTCATTATTAATACAAAAAAAGGGAGTGGAGACGAAGTAACGATTAACCTTTCTTCTCAACTAGGAATAACCGGTACCACTAACGAAATCCAACCTTACAGTCCGGAAGGTTACCTGAAATTCCGACAAGATTTTCTGCGGAGAACTAATCCGTCGTTTCCCACTGCCTATTATGATAATCCAAATTCTCTACCGGAAGGTATTACACTTGATACTTGGCAAAAATACGATGAAACTGTAAATCCTGATCCTGAGGATACCTGGATGAACCGATTAAAACTGCGAGAAATTGAAAAGAAAAATATCCTTGAAGGGAAGACTTTTGATTGGTTTGATGAAGGGATGCGAACCGGTATACGGCAAAATTACGATGTTAGCCTCAATGGCGGGACTGGAGTTCTGAAATATTATTGGTCAGCAGGTTATACTGACAACGAAAATTATATTCTAGGAGATGATTATAAAATAGTCCGTACTCGTCTGAATACCGATGCAAATGTGACGAATTATCTTAAAGTAGGGATGAATGCACAATTCAGCAGTAAGGACGAGAGTAATGTCACGGTAAACATGGGCAATCTTGCCACCCAAAGTCCTTACGGACAACTTTATGATGACAATGGCGAACTGAAATGGTATCCACATGATGACTCCAATATCACTAATCCTTTTATGAATTATTACAATTACGACAAATTCAATAAAGCGCAGAACCTTTTTGCAAATATCTACGGAGAGCTTAATTTACCATTTGGCTTCAGTTTTAAAACATCGTTTATAAACAGGTATGACTGGGTCAAAAATTACTATTATAATCCTTCAACTACGCCAGTAGGGAATAAAACAATGGGATATGCCCAGCGCATTAACTCATCATTGTATGAATGGCAGATTGATAATATTCTTACGTGGAAGAAAAAATTTGGAGAACACGATTTCAACGTCACTCTTCTTTATAATGCTGAAAAAAAACAAACTTGGAGGGATCAGGTTGAAAACATAGGATTTTTAGCGAGTGAAGCTTTAACGTATCATCAATTGAATGCAGGCTCTTCGCCAACGGTAATCAATAATGATACCTATAGTACTGGAACCGCCATGATGGGACGTCTAAACTATGTATTGAAGAGCAGATACTTCTTGACTCTCACTTATCGGCAGGATGGGTACTCTGCGTTTGGACAATTAAATCCGTATGCCAATTTCCCTTCTGCTGCAGTGGCCTGGAATGTTAAAAATGAAAATTTCTTTAAAACAAAATGGGTAAGTAACCTAAAACTACGAACTTCTTATGGGGTTAACGGAAATCGAGATATTGGAATTTATGACGCACTCGCCCAATTAGGAACTACCAAATACTTAAGTGGAACCACTGTGGTTTCAGGAATTTACAGTGCCACCATGGCCAATGCAGACCTTCGCTGGGAGCGGACGACCGCTTTAAACGGAGGTATCGATTTCGGCTTTTTTAACGGAAAAATTTCTGGTAGTGCTGAGGTGTATAAGATGAAAACAACTGATCTGTTACTGCTTCGAAGTTTACCTGCCATTATTGGCTACAAGAGTGTAATGTCAAACATGGGTCAGTTGGATAACAAAGGATTTGAATTTACTCTTGAAACACGGAACTATTCAGATAAAAAAGTTTCTTGGAACTCTTCTTTGGTATTTTCTTTTAACCGAAATGAAATTGTTCATCTATATGGTGAAATGGTAGATGTTTTTGATAAGGATGGGAATGTAATCGGACAAAAAGAGGCTGACGACAGGACAAATGGTTGGTTCATCGGTGAATCTATTGATCGGGTATGGGATTACCGAGCCTTGGGAATCTGGCAATTGGGTGAAGAAGAAGAAGCAAAATCGTTCGGAAAGGCTCCTGGAGACGTAAAGCTTAATGATCCTGATGGAAACGGAATTTCCACCCAAGAGGATAAGGAATTTCTTGGGTATAGTAAACCGAGGTATCATTGGGGGCTCAGAAACGACATCTCCTTCCTGAAGAATTTCACTTTTTCCTGCTTCATCCGTGCAGAACTGGGTTATATGGGCCCCAACGGGTTACTGATGCACAAAAGTCAGACGGAAGACCGTCAGAATGCCTGGGATGTGCCCTACTGGTCTCCCACCAATCCCATCAATACCGCTACCCGGTTGAATACGGTTGATACCCCGGTGTTTACCTTGTATGAGTCAAGAGGCTTTGTCCGACTTCAGGATGCATCCATCTCTTATAATATTCCCGGATCAATCATCAATAAGCTTAAGATTAACCGCTGTAAAGTATACCTTTCCGGAAGGAACATGCTGACCTTTTCAAAATGGAGCGGATGGGATCCTGAATCGGGAAATACACCGATGCCCCGGATCTATACTTTTGGGATTGATTTAACACTGTAAT
>CAYWTT010000092.1:7232-10411 GCA_964461245.1 uncultured Prolixibacteraceae bacterium
GCTTATAACCAAATTCGAAATGCTAATGTGGTTTTGTCACGGATCGACAAGGCAGATATCAAAAATGAAGCCACCAAAAAGGAAATTGTTGCGGAAGCGTTGTTTCACCGCTCCTATTGGTACTATCGTCTTGTTCATGTTTTCGGAGACGTTCCCTTCCTTTCACGTGAATATACAGAACCCAAAATTGATTTTTACACCCATGCCCGTAAGACCATTCTCACAAAAATCCAAGAGGATATGAACGTTGCAGTGCAGAGCCTACCTATGACAGTTGATCCAGGTGCAGTTTCAAGAGCCGCAGGCTATCACCTACTGGCAAAAATCTGCCTTGCCAACAGTAAATTCAGCGATGCAGTAAATGCAGCTACTGCAGCTATTAGCGGAGGTAATACTTTGATGACTGCACGTTTTGGCCAGGTCGCTTCCAATCCAAAATACAATGTGATTTGGGATCTTCATCAGAAGGAAAACAAAAGCCTTTCGATTAACAAGGAAGCTTTACTGGTTGTCCAGGACAAATACGGTTTCCCCGACGCAGAGGTAAGCGGAGGAACGTACGCCATGCGTCGGTACGTACCCTGCTGGTGGAATAATTATATAAAGGATCCCAACGGAAAACATGCCATGACAGATGCTTCGGGAAATCCATTCACCATTCTATGGGGTCGTGGGGTTGCCTATGTTCGCACCATCAATTATTATAATTACGATATCTGGAAAGATCCTACTGACCTTCGTCACGACACCCTGACAAATTGGTTCTCCACAGATAAGTTTGTTTATAATAATCCTACTTCAAAATATTATATGCAAAAAGTTCAGATCAAGTATTCCAATGCTAAAGACACTATTCATTGCTGGTTTCCTTTCCCCTATTACAAGGTGTATGTAGCCGATGAGGAAAGACCACAACAACCCTATGGAGGGCATTCCGACTGGTATGTTTTTCGTTTGGCCGAAACCTATCTTCTTCGTGCAGAAGCTTATTATTGGTTAAATGACTTACAAAAGGCTGCCGATGATATTAATATCGTTCGGAATCGCGCGAATGCTGCTCCTATAACTACCGCACAGGTAGACATCAATTATATTCTTGATGAACGAGCCAGAGAACTTTTTGCGGAGGAACCTCGCAAAACCGAAATAACCCGAATTGCTTTTATCATGGCTGACAACAAAAAATTTGGATACACGATAGAGAATTTTTCAACTAAAAATTATTGGTATGATAGAGTTATAGAAAAAAACGCTTTTTATAGAGCAGAAAACATCCTGTGGGGTACAAATATCTATAAACTAAGCCCTTTTCATGTTTTGTGGCCTATTCCTGCCAGTGCCATTGAATCAAATATTGGAGGGGTTATCAACCAAAATGTCGGGTACATCGGCAGTGAAAAGAACCAGACTCCGTTGACTATTATTGACAATAACCAATAATAAAAAAATTCAGCAGACAAGGTTCCGCCTGCTGAATTTTTAGTGTTACTAATAAAATTGGATAAGTATTAAAATGTTTTTATGAAAAATAATATCCCTTTTCAATTAGTTTCTTCACTAATTGCATGTACTTTTATATCAAATGCTTCCGAAAAGCAAAACATACAGAACCCCAATGTATTACTTATATGCGTTGACGATCTACGCCCCGAATTGGGCTGTTATGGGAATACATACATCAAGTCCCCAAACATAGATCATCTTGCAAAAAAAGCAGTGGTTTTTACTAATCATTTTGCTCAAGTTCCCACCTGTGGTGCCTCACGTTGCTGTTTATTAACAGGCATGCTGCCTCGAAAGACAGACCACCTGAGCAATGAAGCATGTCGGCTGTTCATTTCTGGTAAGCCTGAAACCAGTAAGCCTGAAACTTTTATTCATCATCTGAAAAGAAACGGATATTATACTGTGGGAATTGGTAAGATCGGCCATTATGTTGACGGATTGTTATATGAGTATACTGAACCTGTAGGTAAAGAATACGAATTACCATACAGCTGGAATGAAATGTTGCTGAATTCCGGAAAATGGGGTACCGGATGGAATTCCTTTTTCGGATATGCCGACGGTGAAAACAGACAGAGCAGAAAAAAGCAGGTAAAACCTTATGAAATGGCTGATGTGAAAGACACTGGTTATCCCGATGGGCTGATTGCAGAGCAGGCCTTGACTAAGATGGATGAACTGGCAAAAAAAGAACAGCCTTTTTTTCTAGCAGTTGGTTTTTTTAAACCGCATCTTCCGTTTAATGCCCCAAAAAAATATTGGGATATGTATAACGAATCAAAGATACCTCTGTCACCCAATCCTTTCATCCCTAAAAATATCAATAAGGCAAGCCTTCATAACAGTGGTGAATTCAATGGGTATGAATTGGGAGAAGAAAAGGCATCCCTCAACGGGCCTATTTCCGATGCCTATGCTCGAAAGCTTAAACATGGTTATTTTGCATGTGTTAGTTATATAGATGAACAAATAGGAAAAATATTAAACAAAATAGTAAATCTTGGGTTGGAAGAAAAAACAGTGATTATAATCTGGGGAGACCATGGTTGGCATTTAGGAGATCATCTTGTTTGGGGGAAACACACTATTTTTGAGCGTGCGCTTAAAAGTGCTTTGATAATAAAGATTCCAGGGATGACTCATGGCGATAGTATATCGCGAATTGTGAGCACAATAGACATTTACCCTACAGTGGTTGAACTATGTAAGCTTCAAATGCCTCATAAAACAGATGGAAAAAGCTTGGTTCCTCTCTTAACTAATCCCGATGCGGAATGGGAAGATATCTCTTTTGGATATTTTAAAAATGGTATTTCTTTGAGAACGGAAAGATATCGGTTAACTCAATATTTCAGAGATCAGGAACCGGCTATAGAACTATATGATCATAAGAATGATCCATATGAGACTAAAAATATTGCCAATGATTATTCTGAGATTACAAAACAGTTGTTACCTAAATGGGAAAAAGGGAATACAGGAGTGATGAAAGAGGCTTTCTCTCCGCTTAATTGAGAGAAACCTGATATTAACGATCCCAAAAGAATAACATTTTTCTGGATCCCAACCAAAGTTGATTTTTTAAGAGTAGTCTTTGGGGGCGTTCATTTAAAACAAAAGAGACTGTAAAATGAACTCTGTCCAACAATATTAATTTTGTAACGACAGAGAAA
>CAYWTT010000093.1:0-10344 GCA_964461245.1 uncultured Prolixibacteraceae bacterium
TCTAAGTTTGATTCCTGTAATGCTCAAGTACATTCATCGCAAACCTTGCGGCGACCGTTCCTGGACCACCGCTCATTTCAATGCCCACTTCAATGGTTTCGAGGATTTCATCTTCCGTTGCCCCATCTGCCAATGCCTCCCTTATGTGCCATTCCATGCATGATTCACAGTTCAGTACTACTGATATGCCGGTGGCAATCAACTCCTTTTGTTTTTTGAGTAATGCTCCGTTGGAGTAAGTAGTTGTCTCCATTTCGATAAACGAACGGTATACTTTTGACTTTTTGAGATAAAATGAATCTGCCTTTTTCCGGAGTTCATCCATTCGCTTGATTTTACTTTCATCGCATAAATCCATATTTTTTCAGATTAGGGTGTGAAGTACATTTCGGTTTTTATCTATATGCCTGGCATACATGATATTGCTGACATATCCGATCCAAATTTCCGTAGAGTCATTCAGTTCATATACGTAAATGTGAATGCCACTGCCGATATCCCTGTCCGGCAGACCGAACTTAGCGACTATCGTCGGGTAGTCTGTATCCTTGGATAGAAAATCCCGGAAATCTTCCCAGGAAAACTCTTTGTTTTGTATCTCCTGTTGCGGATTGTCACATGTGCAGAGAATGCAGGCAAACAGGATCAGGCATAAAACATATTTATACATAAATCATCAGTTAATGATGAACTGCACTGTAAAGCCGGTTTCAATATTCAGACAGTTCTTAAAGCAACCAGATCGTTTTATCATCATTTTAAATCAGAATAATGTACGAAATTTATTCTTCATGTAGGCTCATTTTTTTATTTTTTAAACCAAGAAGTACACAAAGAAGGCACAGAGGTCACCATGACAGACAAAACTCTGTGAGCCTTTGTGCCTCCTCTGAGTCTTTTGTGGTCAGAAAACAAACGGAATAAACATTTTGGTACGCTTCATATACTCTCTGTATATCTCCCCGAAATAAACCACACACTCCTTTTCATCCATCCGGGCTGTAAGATGGAACATGACCGATGAAAAAAGGGCTACAGCCACTAATAACAGGTCAGGGTGTTTCAGGAATACACCCCAGGTCAGGAATAGTAAAGATGCGTACAAAGGGTGCCTTATATATCCGTACAAACCTGTATCAACCAGTTCCGTGGTTTTTTCAAAAGAATAAAGGGCAGGATCTTCCCGGTCAGGGTGTGAGTTGCCTTTCCGGTGTAAAAGCAACACACCGGCAATGACCAGGTATAAAGCATAGAAAAGAAACACCCAGGATACAATCTGCTGGATGCTGAAAGGATCATGGAACCAGTACCGGATATTCCAGATGGTCAGAAAAAGAAGTCCTTCCCATCCGAAGAACCGGTAAAAACCATGGCTGCCCGGAATTCTCAGCGAGCGGAAAGAAACGGCCAACACCGGAATGCTTAAAACTAAAAAAACAATCAGTTTAACCATTATTTTAATCCCAGTCTTTTATTTTCCTTCAGCATGGCAATCGATTCAATCAACCTTTTCCGGATGGTTTCTTCCCTTTTTGCATAAGTAATCCACCTCACATATTGCTTTTTACAGGACGCCGGAAGGTTGTTGAAATTATGCAGCGCGGGTTCATTCTGGGCATATTCATTCTGGATGAACTCCGGAATTAACAATTCTTTTTTAACTTTTGAAGGAGTCTCTTTAACAGGTTGTTTTTCAGCAAAAGAAACGGAAGATAAGTCTATTTTTCTAAGCCCTTCATCAGTCATTCTCCCCTGCCGGATCAGTGTGGCCACAATCTTCAGATTGATATCGGACCATTTTTGGTGATTGGTCCGGGGGGTGAATTTGCGGACATACCGGTCTTCGTCCAGTTTTTTGATCAGGCTGTCGATCCAGCCGAAGCAGAGGGCCTCTTCGAGGGCTTGCCTGTAATCAATGCATTCCACACCGGTATGTTTCTTATAGAAAACCATCCAGATGCCGGGGCTTTGGTCATGGTGCTGTTCCAACCAGGAATGGAAGGAGGAAGAGGTGGGGAAATGAAGCTGAATTAATGGGTACATGGCAACAATAAGTCAGAGCAACAGTTACATGGTCAATAATTATCCAAAATTATAGTTTCTATGTGCATTTGATACCGATGGTGTCCACGAAGTTCACCACATGCGATCTTTGGGCAATGTTCAGCATGAGGGGATTGCAGTAATGTAGTACAATAATCTGATCCCTCCGGTGTCGGGATAAAAATGGGGTAACATAAAAACCCGGGACGATTCCCTGGGCTTTGTTAAGACCATGTCAGCCTTAGTGACCACGACAATATGATAACCCGACAACAATTGCCTGCTTTTTCCTGCTGCTGCCTGTTTCTACACAAACCGTTCTCTTTTTTGCAGGTTGAACAGTCCGTATAGCAGGAAAACAACCATTCCCACGCCAAGGAAGATCCGGTTGCGGGTGACAATTCCGTCCCAGATAATGGCATTGAAGTTCTGTGGCAATTCCATCGGGTTGAGAAAAATGTTCCATTGCGACCGTTCGATCGATTCCGAAAGGATCAGCAGTGCCACCCCGATCAGGATCATGATCACCGCGGTTCCGTTTCCGTTTTTGATCAGGGTGGAGAACATAAAGGCCGCCGCTCCCAGAAATCCGATGGGGAACATCAGCTGTACCGCCATTTCGATAGGTTTGACCGGGTAAAGCAATACCGAGGAGAGATATCCATAGCCTATGAGAATGATGAAAACCTGGACAAAGATCATGGCCAGCCTGACCAACCAGACTTTATACCGGTAATTGGGTATCCCGAAGAGAATTTCCAGGATCCGGGAATCCTCATCGTTCTGGATGCCAAACACGGACGGGTAAAATACCAGGAGGACGCCTGGAAAGAGCAGAAGGTTGTAAATATCGCCTTCCCCAAGGGATTGTGAGTTAATCACCTCCATGATAGCAAAGAAGAGGTAAAATGCGAAGGATGCAATCAGGAACCAGATGAACCGTCCGGCAAAGATAATTTTCAGGTTGTAACGGATGGTCCGCCAGAATATGATGAATGTGTTTTTACTAAATAACTTCATGTCGGTATGATTTACGGTTCATTCAGGATATATCGCGAAGCAGGCACAGGTAGGCATCTTCGAGGTGTCCCCGGACATTCACGGCATCCGGCACTGGTTTTTCCTTGGAAACCGCCCTTACCCTGATATTCTCCCCATCACGCAGGTGGTTGGTGATCATCTGTTTGTGGGGGAATTTCTCGAATTCGTCGGGGGTCATGGTAAACTGCCATACAAAACCTTCCCCCAGGTTGACCATATCCTGCGGATTGCCGTAGTATTTGAGCTGTCCTTTATTGATCACGGCTACCTGGTTGCAGGAGCTCGATATGTCCTCGATGATGTGGGTGGAGAAAATAACGATCCGGTCGCGGCTGAGTTCAACCAGCAGGTTACGGAAACGGATTCTTTCCCGCGGATCGAGTCCGGCTGTAGGTTCATCCACGACCAGAATCCGGGGAAGGTTGAGCAGGATATGGGCAATCCCGATACGCTGTTTCATTCCTCCCGAATAGGAACCTATATTTTCATTGCGGCGGTCATACATATGGACGGCTTTCAGCACATATTCAAGCCTTTCTGTACGGGTCCCTGTATCGGTGATCCCTTTCAGGATAGCCTGGTAATCGAGAAATTCCCATGCGGTCATATTCTCGTAGGTTCCGAATTCCTGGGGAAGGTAGCCGATCAATCCCTGCAATTCTTCCCGGTATTCCTGAGTATCGAGCCCGTTGATATAGATTTTCCCGTAACTCTGATCGAAAATTCCGCAGATGATCCTCATCATCGTGGATTTTCCGGCGCCGTTGGGACCCAGTAAGCCGAACATACCGGTGGTTATATCCAGTGAAACCCCGTTCAGGGCTTTAAAGGGTTTCTTGCGTTTACCGATGACCGGTATCTTCTTCACCACCCTGAAATATCCCCTTCGCAGGGTTCCGAATCTTCCGGTGATCCTTTCGATATTGATGCTGTGATTGTGGATATATTCCGCTGAAGCGTAAATAGCCAGTAACAGGAAGATGATGAATCCCACGAAAATGACCAGTCCGACATTGTCCCATTTTCTGAAGAAGACACCCAGGAACAACAGCGGGACTCCCCACAGCAGCAGGTTATACATCCAATTTCTGAATTTCAGCAGCTTTTTGTTTCCGGTTTGATTATACCGGTTCTGAAGTACGGCGCTGACGGGTTTCCAAAGTACAAACAGGAAGAAATAGAGGAAAACGGACATGGCCAGCATCCAGAAGTTGCTTTCCTGGTAAAAGAAGGTAAACCAGATCAATGCCATGGTGAGTGGAATCTGCCAGATCAGGTCATAGAAATCGCGCCGATGGGTGTAATCTTTGGTAAGCCCCACCATTTCCCTGATTTTGATTCCTGATTTCCATTCCCTTACGAATCTGGAATCCCGCTCATATATTTTAACCAGTTTTCTGATTTCAATTTTGATGGGATCGTTATCACCGATCAATCGGGTGCCGGCTAAACGGAGGCTGTTCTGGATGAACCAGGTTACGCCGGGGATCAGGATAAGAACCAGCAGGAAGGTAAGCAACTGCCAGATGAAGGTGTCAATCCGGAAGTATATGTACCAGGCGGAGATCAGGAAGAGGACCAGGTGGGTTATTTTGATTTTCCAGTCCAGCTGTTTCATCCAGTTCAGTGTGTTTTCCAGGCCGGCATAGAGTGTCGGTATGAAAATCAGGGTCAGTAAAGTGCTGAGCGACAAACCTCCGATGACAGTAATGGCAAAGGGGGCACCGATGGCTCCCACATATTCTGAAGTGCCGAGGGCCAGGGGGAACATGGCCATGATGGTGGTAATGGCCGTGATCAGGATGGGCCGTACACGGGAAAGCCCGGCTTCAATCAGGGCACGTGACTTCCGGTGACCCCGTTTCCGGAGGATATTGGTAAAGTCGATCAGGATGATTCCGTTGTTCACCACAACCCCCAGCAGGATGATGAATCCGGTGAGGGTATTGGCATTGAAAAGGCTGTTTCCGGTGATGATCAGTGCAATGAAAGAGCCTATGGCCGCCAGTGGAACGGAAAACATCAGCACAAACGGGGTGGACAAAGACTCGAAAACGGCAGCCAGGATCATGAGAATCAGGATAAAAGCTGCTGCAATCAGAAAGTAAAACTCCCTGTACTGATCTTCTTCATGGATCACCTGAATGGCCACTCCGGGAGGAAGGTTGTAGGCACTGACAATATCATCGATTTCCATCCGGTATGCGTCCAGCAGCTCTTTTGACTGTTCGGCTTCCGCCACAAACCGGTATTTCACTTCAATCTGCTTTTCCTGGTTAACCCGGGTAATGTTGGCCATACCGGAGGCATAGATAATATCGGTCAGGTCCTGCAGGTCGTACACAGACCCTTCGTTGTTGCTGATTTTCAGAGACCGCAGGTCATCGATGGTTTTGTCTTCCTTTTCTTTTTCCTCAGCTCCCTTTTCTTTGAGAATAATGTCATACTCTTCGGTCCCCTGCTTGAAGGTAATGCCTGAACTGTATTCGCGGCTGAAGGAGCTCAGCTCGCTGGAAATGTTGCCGAGCGTGACATTGTATTCGGTCATCAGCATCTGGTTGAAATGGAGATGTATCTCAGGCCGGTTGGAACTGGAACTGACACTGACGCTGCGGATCGATTCCAGGTCATCGATAAAGTAACGCAGGTCTTCAGCCACACCCCGCATAACGGTGAAATCCTGACCTTTGATCACAATGCGTTCCTGGTTGGTGCCAATCCCCATAAACCTTCCAAAATCGCCCGACATGCCGGCACTCCCTCCTCCGCTGGCATTGCGGAAACTCTGGCTGGAGGTAGGCTGGGTAAGACTGATTTCCGCATTGCGGATATTGTTCACCCTGCTTTCCACATCAGCCTTTATTTCAGCTACTTTTCGTTTGGCAATCTTTTTGTAATCCTCCTTCAGGGTGACTGTGACGATAGCCTCTTCTTCCTGAATCTTGGAGGTGTAATCCTTGATTTCTTTCACTTCGGGCAGTCTGCTTTCCAGTTCCTTAACCACAATGTCGGTTGATTCAAGGGTTGATCCCGTGGGCATGGTCACATAAATTGAAAAGCTGTCCTGGTCCACCTCTTTCAGGTTATTGACACTGATGGCCGTCACGATAAAAATGGAAATGAAAAATACGACCAGTGCGCCGATCACCGTGGCTGCCGGTTTGCGCATGGCCGATTTCAGGAGGACGATATAGATCTGGATGATCCTGATATTGGTGGTTACCTTTTCATAGAAGATGTTGTGCGATGATTTGCCTTTCAGCAGGGTGTGGGCCAGCATCGGGATCAGCATCAGGGCCACAATGGCTGAGATGACGATGGTCGACACGATGGAAATGCCGATATGGTTGCCTAATAACCGGATCATGCTCTCCGTTGAAAAAATAAAGGGAAGGAAAACAGTGATGGTGGTCAGAGTGGCTGCAACGACCGATCTCCATACTTCGGAAGTTCCCTGAATCACTGCACGGTCGGGCGGAAGTTTCTTCCCCGACAGCCGGTAAATATTCTCCAGCACCACCACGCTGTTATCGAGCAGCATGCCCACTGCCATGGCCATGCCTACCAGGGTCAGGCTGTTGATGGAGATCCCGAAGGCATAAAAGAGGTTAAAGGCGGTAAAGACAGAAACAGGGATAGCCAGTGCAATGATCCCGACAAGCCGGAGGTTTTTCAGGAAGACCCACAGCACAAATATGGCCAGAAGCCCGCCAACCAAAGCCAGGGAGATGATCTGGTCGATGTTTTTCTCCATGGTATCGGCCAGGTTGGATTGAATGACCAGCTCCACATCCTTGGGAGCCAGTTTTTTATTCAGTTTGGCAATGATTTCCTGGGTGCGGTGCGAGAGATCGATCAGGTTGGACTGAGAATCGCTGACCAGCAACATGGAGATAGCGTCCAGTCCATTCACCCGGCTGAGGGTGGTCTCTTCCTTGACCCCGAAATAGACCTCGGCCACATCTTTCAGAAAAATCGGTCCGTCGGCCAGCACAATATTCTCGATATCCTTTACATCCTGGTATTCAGCCGTCACATGCACGAAATACTGTTTGCCCGAATCATGAAGGTAACCTGCAAAGGTGCGGTTCAGTGCATTGGAGCTCAGTGCTCTTGAAATCTGGGAAGGGGTGATGTTATAGGCGTCGCAGGCTGCCTTATCGATCGTAATCTCAATCGATCGTTCCTTCCCTCCGTATACATTTACGGAGGCAATCCCATCGACATTGGAAATTTCGTTGGTGACTTCCTGATCCACGATATTGCGGATGCGGTCGGTACCTCCGCTTCCCCTTATCTGCAACTCCATGAACTGGTTGGTGAGCTGCTGGACATCCACCCTGGCCAGGGTGACGGTAAATCCTTCCGGCAGGGTTTGCCTAACCTGATCGATTTTTTCCTGCATCTTCAGGTAGAGGTACTTGAAATTGACGTTTTTCTTGAAACTGATCTGAATGGATGCCTGCCGGTTATTCAGCCAGGTTTCAATCTCTTCCACCCCCTCAATGGTGCCGACAGCCCCTTCAACCGGGATCACAGCCTGGTTTTCCATGTAGTTGGGATCTACCTCCTGCCGGGAGGAGATTTGGACAAACAGCTGGGGCAGGGTGGAGTCGGGCATCAATTCCACAGGCAGTTGTTTATAGGAGATAAAACCCAGAAGGGTCACCCCGATAAACAACATGCTGATAAAAACCTTTCTGTTGATGATAAACCTCATCTGTAGCTATTTTTAATTTGCCTTTTCCTGAACGTTGTATTCCGATGCGGAAACCGGGTGCAGGCGGTCTAATATGTCGTAAACACACGGAATGACTACCAGGGTCAGAATGGTGGATGTGACCAGTCCTCCGATGACGGCCAGCGCCATGGGTGACCTGAGCTGCACACTTTCCCCGAATCCGATGGTCAGGGGGATGAGTGCAAGAATGGTGGTCAGGGTGGTCATCAGGATAGGCCGTAACCGTTGTTGCCCGGCCAGTATGATGGCACTTCTGCGATCCATACCCTCCTTTCGGAGCTGATTGATCCGGTCGATCAGAATAATGGAACTGTTCACGGCAATCCCGGCCAGCATGATGATCCCGATAATGGCCATGATGTTGAAAGTCCTTCCGAGAATGAAAAAGGTGATAATGCTCCCCACGATGGCAAACGGGATGGTCAGTAACACGGTAAAGGGATGGATCAGCGATTCAAAGATGGAGGCCAGAACCATGTAAACCAGCACGATGGAGAGGATCAGGGCAAATCCGAGGTTACTCATGGATTCCTCTCTTTTTTCCTCATCGCCGGTCACTTTGATGGAATAATCAGGCTGCAGGGAAATATCCGAGGTGGCGTTCCTGATTTTTCCGGCTACATGTTCAAGCGGGACACCGGGCTCCAGCTGGGCTGTGATTTTCCCTATCCTGTTCTGGTCACGGCGGAAAATCTCTTTTGGGGAGGATCCGTATTTAATATCTGCAATTTCTGAAATCCGGAATACCTGGGTCCCTGAAGTAACCGTCAGGTCACTGATATCCGACAACCTGGTTTCCGGAAGTTTGATGGTGATATCGCTCATCTCCCCCCCGTGTTCCAGCTGGCCGGCGCTTTTCCCTTCCAACTGGTCCTGCAGCTGGGAGACAATGGTGCTTACGCTCAGATTGTACATCCCGGCCCTTACCCTGTCAATGACCACTTCCACCTCCGGGGCACCGTTCTCGATCGAGGATTGAATATTGAAAATTTCCGGGACGGTTGTCATTCTCTCTTTAACCTGAGTGGCCAGCCGTTCAATTTCATCCAGGTCTTCCCCCTTTATTTCCACCACCACAGGCGCTTCATCGGTGCCAAGCACCGTCTTCAGGGCGGTCTCTTCCTTGGCAAAGGTGACTTCCAGATCGGGAATGTCGGTGGTCAGTTTATCGATGGTGGCAATCACGTCATCGGCTGTATGGCTGGATCCTTTAGTCAGGATAACTTTGATTTCGGCTGTATTCTCGCCTTCAAAGACGGAGGATTCATCGCCGGAAAGGCCGTTGGTGGGTCCCGCATGGGAATATAATTTGTCCAGGTCGGTGCCAAGGTATTCGGTGAGGATCGATTCAATATTTTTCACAGTTGATTCGGTTCGCTGCAATTTGGTTCCTTCTGCCAGTTTCAGATCGATGGTAAATTCATGTGCTTCGGTCTGCGGCATGAATTCCGACCCGATATGGGGCAAAAGCAGGAAGGAGAAGCCTATAAATATCAATCCCAGGATTACCACCAGCCATTTGACATTCATCACCTTTTCCAGCAACCGGCCGTACCATTTCATCTGAATAGCCTTATGGGAAACCGGTGCCGGTTTATTCCGGTATAAACGGTGGTAAAGCATTGGAATAAGCAGCATGGCCGCAAAAAGGGAGGAGATGAGCGAGAAAGTCACTGTCCATGCCTGGTCTTTGAACAACTCGCCCGATGCTCCGTGCAGATATACAATTGGCAGAAATACCACGATAGTGGTGAGGGTGGAGGCCAGAATAGCCCCGCTTACCTGGGCGGTACCGTTCACGGCTGCATCTTTTGCATTTTCACCCCCTTCGTGCCGACGGAAGATATTCTCAATGACCACGATGGCATTGTCAACCAGCATACCCGCTCCCAAAGCCAGACCTCCCAGTGTCATGATGTTGAGCGTGAGGTCGTTGAAATACATCAGGTTGAATGTGGCGATGACAGAAAAGGGTATGGCCAGGCTGACGATAAAAGTGGTCCCAATCCTTCGCAGGAACAGGAAGAGCACAAAAACAGCAAGGATGATGCCATACAGGGCCGATTCCTCCACTTCGGAAATGGAGCTTTCAATATATTTCCCCTGGTCGCTGACCGGAGTGAGCTGGTATCCCGGCAATGCCTTTCTGATTTTTACCAGTGCTTCATTGATCTGTTCCACCGCTTTAACGGTGTTGAAACGGGTCTCTTTGTATACCGAAAGGCCGATGCACCGTTTTCCGTTCAGGTGAACAATGTTGACCGGTTCCTTATTGGCATAGGAGACCGTGGCCACATCCTTCAGGTAAACCGGGGCATAGGGAGCTGTATTTACGGTACCATTTGATGCCGTGACTGCCTTATACCCGACGATCAGGTTCTGAAAATCATCGATGTTCTGCAGCAGTCCGACGCCTTTAACAATATACTGGAGTCCCATTTCCGAAATCCTTCCTCCCGACACGCTGCGGTTGAAGTTTTGGATACGCTGGCTGAGTGCATCCAGGGTGATGTTCTGGG